>CAYRBQ010000286.1:0-5505 GCA_964422305.1 uncultured Reyranella sp.
CCCACGTCTACGGCCTGACCGAGGTCTACGGCCCGGCGACGATCTGCTCCTGGCACGGCGAATGGGACGAGCTGCCCTCGCACGACCGTGCGCGCCTCAAGGCACGCCAGGGCGTACGCTATGCCGCCGAGGACGGCGTCACCGTGATGGACCCGATCACCATGAAGGAGGTGCCGCGCGACGGGGCGACCATGGGCGAGGTGATGTTCCGCGGCAACCTCACCATGAAGGGCTATCTCAAGAACCCCAAGGCGACGAAGGACGCCTTCGCCGACGGCTGGTTCCACTCGGGCGACCTCGGCGTGCTGCACGAGGACGGCTACATCGAGCTGCGCGACCGCTCCAAGGACATCATCATCTCGGGCGGCGAGAACATCTCCTCGATCGAGGTCGAGGGCGCGATCATCGAGCATCCCGCCGTCGCCAACGTGGCGGTCGTCGCCAAGCCCGACGAGAAATGGGGTGAGACGCCCTGTGCCTTCGTGGTGCTGAAGCCCGGCGCCAAGGCCAGCGCGGAGGAGATCATCGCCCACTGCAGGACCAAGCTCGCGAGCTACAAGTGCCCACGCTACGTCGTGTTCCGCGACCTGCCGATGACCTCCACCGGCAAGGTGCAGAAATTCGTCCTGCGGGAGTGGGCGAAATCCGTCTGACGGGGACCATCGCCCCGCCATAATCGCCGGGCTATTTTCAGGCTCCCATGTCCGGCGAAGCCACGCTGATCGTGACGACCCGTAGCGGCGTGCGCCCCCTGGGCGTGCGCGGCGAGCCGTTGCACAACGCCGCCCCGCAATTGCGCCGCGTCGTGCGCCGCCGCCTGGGCGATGCCGCCGCCGACCTGCTGGCCGATCCGCAGCCGCACGAAAGCGGCCAGGCGATCGACTGGTACGCCGACTGGCAAGGCCCGGTGCGTGCGGTGGCGGACCTTCCGTCGGCCGAGCGCGAGGCAGTGCTGGCCGAGGTCGAGCGCAAGCTCGCCGACATCCGGCGGCTGGGCGACGTGCTGGCTGGCCACGGCCCGAAGGAAGACACCGGCGTCATCGGCCTTTCGTTGAAGCTTGCCGCACGCGCGCCCTCTCCCGCCTTCGTCTTTCTCGTGGGCGAGCGTCCGGTGATCGTGGCCTGGGGCTACGAGAAGGAGGCCGCGGCCGCGCTGCTGCCGATCGCGCTGCCACGCGTACCTGAGCGCCGCCCGGTGCTGGGTCCCGCCCAACTCGCGCCGGCGCGCTCACTGCCCGCCACGATCCCCGCCGCCGGCATCCCGTGGGCCCGCACGCTCGCCCTGGCCTTGCCGCTGCTGCTCCTGCTGATCGGTGCGGCGTGGCTGTTGCGCGAGATCCTGCCGGTAGCGCCCGACGTCGCCATCGCGACGCGCGAGGGCCCGGCGGCCCTGCCGCCGCCCGAGCCCGGTCCCGATCCGATCCCCGTGCTGAAAACCTCGCTCTCGACCGAGCAGTCGCGCGCGCGAGTCCTGCGGGTCGAGCTCTCCCTCGCCGAGGCCGAGCTCAAGCGGCGCATCGCCGACTGCAAGCCGCCGGAACCGCCCAAGCCACCGCCGCAGGTCGCGGTTGCGCCGCCACCGCCTGCTGCCGCGCCCGCACCGCAGCCGAGGGCCGCGGCCCCTGCGCCGCCGCCGCAACCGCAGCGCAATCCCAACGACAACCGCCTGCGCCTGCCCTCCACGCCGACCAACAACTACTCCTTCATGGAAGGCTGCTGGCGCACCGATCCGTTCCGCCACGACGTGCGCCAGCCGCAATCCGGCATCTCGTCCTACTGCTTCGATGCCAACGGGAACGGCCAGCTCGAATGGCGGCGCGGCCGCACCGCCTGCCGCACGCGCGCGCAGGCTCGCTTCATGGGCGCGTCGCTTGCGTTGCGCGATGCCGATTCGACCTGCAACGACGGCTCGCGCTGGTTCGCCGACCAGCTCACCTGCCAACGCGGCGCCGACAACGTGGCGCAATGCAGCGGCCATTCGCGCGACCAGTTCGGCCGCCCCGTGACCTGGACCGTGAACCTGCACAAGCTGAACTAGCGGCCCTACGAGGTAAACTCGCTTCCGTGCGACCTGCGCGCTCCATACGTTGCGCGCCGATGTCCTCCCTTTCCGCGCGCGTCACATGGCGCAGTTTTCAGGCCGGTGCCTTGCGCATGGTCCTGCCCGGCCTCGCCTCGCTCCCCTTCGGCATCGGCTTCGGCGTGGCCGCCGCGCAGAAGGGGTTGAGCGCCTTCGAGACGACGCTGATGAGCTTCACCGTGATGGCCGGCACCAGCCAGATGGTGGCGCTCGACATCTGGGCACAGCCGCTGCCGCTGATCGCGCTCGCCGTCTCCGTGTTCGTGGCCAACCTGCGCTACTTCGTGATGGGCGCGGCGTTGCAGCCGCACCTGCCTCACCTGCCGTGGTGGATGCAGCCGCCGGTCTGGTACGTCACGGTCGACCAGAACTGGGCGGTGAACATCGCCGAATACCGGCGCGGCCACGGCGATCTCGGCAAGTTCCTGGGCGGCGGGTTCGTCATGGCGTGCATCTGGTCGGGCTCCACGCTCGCCGGCCATCTCGCGGCGGGCGGCGTGCTCTCCGATCCGACGGCCGCGCATCGGCTGGGTCTCGACTTCGTGGGCGTCGCGGTGTTCGTCGTGGTCGCCACCATCCTGTTCCGCGGCAAGCGCGACATCGCGCCCTGGACCGTCGCCATCGCCGCGGCGCTCGCAGCCAAATGGGCGATGGGCGGCAACTGGTACATCGTGGTCGGCGGTCTCGCCGGCGGACTGTTCGGCGCGGTCCGCGATCTCAGGAAGCAGAATGTCAGCCAGTTCTGAGAACCTGATCGCGATCCTGGTGATGGCGCTCGCGGCAATGGCCGCAAAGGGTGGCGGCTTCTTCGCCATGCGCTGGATCGGCCGCCATCGCTTCGTCGTGGCCGTCCTCGATCACGCGCCCGGTGCGGTGCTGGTGTCGGCCGCGATCGTGCCGCTCATGCAGACGGGCGGCGCCTTCATCGTCGGTGCTGTCGTGGGAGCGCTACTGACCCGAAAGGCCGGCGGATTCACGCCCGGCCTGTTCGGGGCAGTCGGTGCAGTGGCGGTGGCCCGTTGGGCGGGTCTCGCCTGATCGGAACCCGTCAGTGCGCCGTTTCGGGCGAACTGAGACGAGCGATCTCATCCTTGATCATCAATTTTCGCTTCTTGAGACTGCAGATCGCATCGTCGTCGGGATGCGGCCGCGTATTCTCCTGGTCGATCGCCTGCTCAAGCGAAGCGTGCTTCATCTTGAGCGCCTCGATGTGGTCCACAGTAGCCATATCGGATACCTCCGAGTCTGTTAACGGGACGTGCTGACTCTGCCTCCGACATCGAGCCGAGTCACGTCGAATCGGCCGACGAGTTCACCGCCCTCCCCGGCCTGTGCATAACCGGCTAGGATGGTCAGCATGACTGAACCATCGGCCGCACCCGCGCGACTCGTTGTCGGGATTTCAGGGGCTTCCGGCGTCATCTACGGGGTTCGCCTGCTCGAGGCACTTCGCCCGTTGCCGGTCGAAACTCATCTCGTGATGACGCGCACCGCCGAGGTCACGCTTGCCCACGAAACCAGATTGAAGGTGAGCGACGTGCGGCGGCTCGCGGATGTGGCATACGGGGTAGAGGATCTCGCCGGTGCGATTTCGAGCGGGTCTTTCCGGACCATGGGAATGGTCGTGGCCCCCTGCTCTATGCGCAGCCTTGGCGAAATCGCCCACGGCATCACCAGCAATTTGCTGACACGAGCCGCCGACGTCTCGCTCAAGGAACGCCGCAAATTGGTCTTGGTTGCACGCGAGACGCCGCTGCATGCCATTCACCTGCGAAACATGGCGCTGCTCGCGGAGATGGGGGCGATCATCGCCCCGCCGATGCCGGCTTTCTACAACAGGCCCGAATCGCTCGACGACATCATCGACCATACGGTCGGCCGGCTGCTCGACCTGTTCGACCTCGACACCGGCAAGGTGAAACGCTGGAGCTGAGATGCTTGGCTCGACCGGGCCCGGGCGACTTATCGCAGGCCGCTTCTCTCGGCCTTTTGCGAGCTGTCGTCGACCAGACTGTCCGGCGCTAACCTAACTCCATCCCTCGGAAACCGACCACCTCGGCCACCTCGGGCGGCGCGAGCGACGGAAAGGTCGCACGCATCAGGGCGGCGACGGCCTTGCGGTCCCGGTCGTCGGGGACGACGCCCAGGCACACGGCATAGACGCCGAGATTGCCCACCGCCGCCCGCAGGCGCTTTTCCAGCGGGCGATCGCGGTCGGCCGGCGGCGCATGCAGGCTCGCGAGCTTGAGCTGCTCGGCATGCTCGGCGGCCAGCTCGGCGTCGGCCACGCGACGGCGCACGGCATCGATCGTCTCGGGCAGCGCACCGGGCCAGGTCCGGTCCTTCAGGAGCCGTCGCACCGCGCGCAGCGGCTTCACCACCTCGCCCTGCCAGGCCTCGCTCGCCTCGAGGATCGCGCGCAGCCGGTCGGCGGTCAGGGTCGGCCGGCCCGACGCGCCCAGCCAGCAGCAGAACAGCAGGACGTTGACGTCGCAGCCGCGGCGGTCCTGCAGGTCGAGACAGGCCTCGGCGACGCCCTCGCCGGCATAGAGCTCGAGCGAGAAATTCCAGAACGGATGGGGCAGGAAATCCGACACGAATGCAGGCCTGTGAACGCTTCCCTTTGGCCGGGCGAAGGGGTACACGGCCCGAAGCGATGTGGCTAGCCCGCCGGGACGAGTGCGCCTTTCATGAGCAATTCGACGTCTGATCCACCGCTGGACGCCGAGGCGATCAAGGCCAAGCTCGAGGCGCTGCGCAGCGAGCACCGCGATCTCGACGAGGTGATCGACCGTCTGATCGAGAAGCCGCCCTTCGACCAGCTCCAGCTCCAGCGCCTGAAGAAGCGCAAGCTCGGGCTCAAGGACCAGATCATCCGGCTGGAAAGCCAGCTCATCCCCGATATCATCGCCTGAGAAGACCCATGCCCAGGAAGAAGACCGCCCCATCCCGCCGCCCGGCCAAGCCGGCCGTCGGCCTGATCATGGGCAGCCAGTCCGACTGGTCGACCATGCGCCATGCCGCCGAGACGCTCGAGGCGCTGGGCGTGCCTTTCGAGGCCCGCATCATCTCCGCCCACCGCACCCCCAAGCGCATGATGGCCTACGCCTCCGGCGCCAAGGGCCGCGGCCTGAAGGTCATCATCGCCGGCGCCGGCGGCGCTGCCCATTTGCCGGGCATGACCGCGTCGATGACTCCCCTGCCGGTGCTGGGCGTTCCGGTCGAAAGCGCTGCGCTGAAGGGCCAGGACAGCCTGCTTTCCATCGTCCAGATGCCGGCCGGTATCCCCGTTGGCACCTTGGCCATCGGGCGCGCCGGATCGATCAACGCCGCACTCCTAGCCGCCTCGATCGTCGGTCTTGACGATGACAAGATCATGGCGTCCGTCGAGAAGTGGCGCGCCAGGCAGACCGCCGCCGTCGCCA
>CAYRBQ010000287.1:0-5486 GCA_964422305.1 uncultured Reyranella sp.
CGACAAGGCCGAACGTCAGCTCGCGGCTTTCGCCGCCGAGCTCGAAAAGAACTTCTTCCCGCTGATGACGCTGCTCAACGGCTACGACCTGCTGCAGGGCGCCACCGAGATCGTGATCGTGGGCGATCAGGCGGCACGCGAGACCGCCGCACTACGGCGCGCCGTGCATGGTCGAAGCCTGCCCAACAAGATCGTGCGATGCATCCCGCCCGGCACCGAGCTGCCGCCCGGCCATCCTGCCGCGGGCAAGGGGCTGGTCGACGGCAGGCCCGCCCTCTACGTTTGCCACAACATGGCCTGCCGGCCGCCGATCACCGACGCGGCCGCATTCGATCTCTGAAGGAGTTGGCCCCAAAAGGAGTAGATTCGTGCAGCTTCAGCTCAAGACCTGGACGTTCGTCGAGGACTATCTCAAGACCAAGACCGGCATCATCATCCCGATCGGCTCGACCGAGCAGCACGGGCCCAACGGCCTGGTCGGCACCGACGCGCTGACCGCCGAGATGATCGGCCGCGGCGCCGGCGAGAAGGTCGGCGCGCTGGTGGCACCCACGATCTCGGTCGGCATGGCGCAGCATCACCTGGATTTCGCGGGCTCGATCACGCTGAAGCCCACGACGCTGATCGCCGTGGTGCGCGACACGGTCGTGTCGCTGGCGCGGCACGGCTTCACGCGCTTCTTCTTCGTTAACGGCCACGGCGGCAACATCGCCACGGTGACGGCGGCCTTCTCCGAGATCTACGCCGAGCGCTCGATGGAGCGCATGAGCAACCAGCCCTCGATCAAGTGTGCGCTGCGCAACTGGTGGGACGGGCCGGGCGTCAAGAAGCTGAGTGCCGAGCTCTACCCGACGGGCGAAGGCAGCCACGCCACCGCCTCCGAGGTGGCACTCACCTGGTACAAGTATCCCGAGACGATCCAGCGCAAGGACATGGACCCGAAGATCGCGCCCAACGGCAGCTTCGCCGACGCCGAGGACTATCGCCGCACCTTCCCCGACGGCCGCATCGGCTCCGACCCCAACCAGGCGACGCCGGAGCACGGCAAGCGGATCTACGACGTCGCGGTCGAGGAAGTGGCGCGCGACTACGAGAAGTGGGTGGCGAAGTAAGGGGGCGCCGCCCCCTTCCGGCGCGTAAGACGCGCCACCTTCCCCCGCAGACGGGGGAAGGAATAGTCTTCTCCTCCCCCATCATATGGGGGAGGTGCCCTCGTCATCGAGGGCGGAGGGGGTCACATGAAAGTCGGGTTCATCGGACTGGGCATCATGGGCGCGAGCCTCGCGGCCAACCTGCAGAAGGCGGGCCACACGCTCACCGTGCACGACGCACGGCGGGCCGCCGCCGACAGCCACATCAAGGCCGGAGCGACGTGGGCGGCGTCGCCCAAGGAGGTCGCCGCGGCGTCGGAGGTGGTGTTCACCTCGCTCCCCGGCCCCGCCGAGGTCGAGGCCGTGGCGCTCGGCCCCGACGGATTGCTCTCCGGCATGGCGCGCGGCCATGCCTATTTCGATCTCTCGACCAACTCGCGCGCCACGGTGCGCAAGGTGAACGCGGCCTTCGCCGCCCAGGGCGTTCACATGTTCGATGCGCCGGTGAGCGGCGGCCCGAGGGGCGCCAGGACCGGCAAGCTCGCGATCTGGGTGGGCGGCGACAAGGGCATCTTCGAGCACTACAGGCCGGTGCTCGACGCGATGGGCGACAAGGTCCGCTATGTCGGCGCCATCGGCCAGGCGACGGTCGCCAAGCTGGTGCACAACTGCTCGGGCTACGCGATCAATGCGGCGCTGGCCGAGGTCTTCACCATGGGCGTGAAGGCGGGCGTCGATCCGCTGGTGCTGTTCGACGCGGTGCGCCAGGGCGCGATCGGCCGCCGCAACACCTATGACGGGCTGATCGACCAGTTCCTGCCCGGCACCTACGACCCGCCGGCCTTCGCGCTGCGGCTGGCGCACAAGGACGTCTCGCTCGCCGTGGCGCTGGGCAAGGAAGTCAGCGTGCCGATGCGGCTCGCCAACCTCACGCTCGAGGAGATGACCGAGGCGATGAACCGCGGCTGGGGCGAGCGCGATTCGCGCGTTGCCATGCTGCTCCAGGAGGAGCGCGCCGGCGTGAAGATCGCCGTCGACGCCGAGCGCCTGCAGGCCTCGCTCAAGGACCACGATCCCGGCACGGGGTGACCCCCTCCGCCGCGTGAGACGCGGCACCTCCCCCATGTGATGGGGGAGGTCATGATCATTCTCTTTCCTCCCCCATCACATGGGGGAGGTGCCCTCGTCATCGAGGGCGGAGGGGGCATACGCTTAGCGCCGCACCCGCTCGCGGTGCAGGATGTAGAGGCCGGAGCCCACGATCACGGCGATGCCGGCGATGGCGAGCGCGTTGGGCACCTCGCCCCACACGACCCAGCCGATGGCCAGTGCCCACAGGATCGAGGAGTAGCGGAACGAGCCCATGACGGAGATCTCGCCGCCCGAGCGCAGCGCGATCACCAGGAACTGGTAGCCGATCGCCAGCAGCAGCGACGACGCCACGATGTAGACCCAGGCGCGGGCGTCGATCGGCTGCCAGCCCTCGAACAGCGCCCAGACGCAGCCGACGATGGCCACCGTGATCGCCGTGGTGAACGACACGACGAGCGTCGGCACGGCGGGCGGCAGGTGGCGGGCGATGACGTCGCGGAAGGCGCCGAGGATCGTCCCGGCGAGCGCCACCCAGGTCCACATGTTGATGTCGCCGGGGCGCGGCTGGATCACCAGCAGCACGCCCAGGAAGCCCACGCCGACGGCGGTCCAGCGCCGCCAGCGCACGTCCTCCTTGAGGATCAGCACGGCCAGCACCGTCAGGATCAGCGGCGTCGAAAGGTTGACCGCCGAGGCGATGGCGAAGGGGATCTGGAACAGCGCGATCAGGTAGATGATGGCCGCGCCCGCCTCGAGCCCGCCGCGCAGCATCACCCTGGGATGGACCGCGTAGGAGATCTTGCGCCAGGCGCCGGTCGCCAGAAGCGCGAGGCCGCACCACAGGGTCGCGAAGATGCCGCGCACGCCGATCGACTGGACCGAGGGCACCGTCTCAGCGGCGAGCTTGATCAGCGCATCGTTGAAGATGAAGACGACGACCGACGCCAGCATCGCCACGATGCCGCGGGTGTTGTCGATCATTGGTACTGCGAAGGCATGACCCCCTCCACCCCTTCGGGGCACCTCCCCCGCAGACGGGGGAGGAGACGATTCTTCTTACTGCCCCCGCGCAGCGGGGGAAGTCGGCGCGGAGCGCCGGAAGGGGGTCATTTGGCCATCTTCTCGATCAGCTTCCACTGCTCGGCCGAGACCGGCACGACCGAGAGGCGGGACTGGCGCACCAGGCCGAAATCCTTGAGCCTGGGCTCGGCCTTGATGGCGGCGAGCGTCACCGGCGTCTTCACCGGGCCGACCGGCTTCACGTCGACGGTGACGGCCTTGCCGTCCTTGTCGGTCGGGTCGGGATAGGCCGCCTTCACGACCTCGGCGATGCCCACGATCTCCTTGCCCTCGTTCGAGTGGTAGAAGAAGCAGCGGTCGCCGGGCTTCATGGCCCTGAGGTTGATCGCGGCCTGGGCGTTGCGCACGCCGGTCCACGAGGTCTTCCTGTCGGCCACGAACTGCTGCCAGGAATAGGCCGAGGGCTCGGACTTGATGAGCCAGTACGCCATGTCGTTTCCCCTACTTCTTCATTCGCCTTCCCGACGCAGCGGCCGGGCCAGCAGACCACGGATGGCGTCGTCGAGATCGGCGTCGTGGTGCAGGATAGCATCGACGGCGGTGCAGATCGGCATCTCGATGCCGAGCTTCCCGGCGCGCGCGAGCACGGCCGGCGCGGTCGGCGCGCCCTCGACCACCTGGCGGCGGCCTTCCATGTAGGCCGCGAGCGTCATGCCCTTGCCCAGCGCCACGCCCAGCGAGCGGTTGCGCGACAGCGGGCCGTGGCAGGTCAGAACGAGATCGCCCAGCCCCGCGAGCCCGGTCAGGGTCTCGACGCGGGCGCCCATGGCGTTGCCGAGCCGCGCCATCTCGGCGAAGCCGCGCGTGACCAGCGCAGCGGCGGCGTTGTGGCCGAGGCCGCGGCCCTCGACGATGCCGGCGGCGATCGCCAGCACGTTCTTGATGGCGCCGCCCAAGGACACGCCGGTTACGTCGTCGGTCCAGTAGGGCCGGAACATGCCGGCGGCGAGCGCGGCGGCGAGATCGCGACCGAGCGAGGGATCGGCGGTCGCGATGCTGACGGCGGTCGGCAGGCCCTGCACCGCCTCCTCCGCGAAGCTCGGGCCGGACAGAATGGCGAAGGGCCGGTTGGGCATCACCTCGGCCAGCACCTCGGGCATCAGCAGGCCCGTCGCGGTCTCGATGCCCTTGGAACAGATCACCACCGGCGACGTGCCGGGCAGGCCGGCCGCGACGGTGCGAACGGCCTGCGCCGGACAGGCGAGCAGGATCGCGTCGCAGGCCTCGAGCGAGGCCAGCGCAAAGGCGATCTCGATGCCGGGCTCCAGCACCTGGCCCGGCAGGTAGACCGGGTTGGTGCGCTTGTGGACGATCGAGGCCGAGATGGCGGGATCGCGCGACCAGAGAGTCACACGCCGCGTCGCGCGCCGCGCGAGACACGCGAGCGCAGTGCCCCAGGCGCCGCCGCCGACCACACCGATGTGATGGACGTCGGACACGCGTGCCCTCACAGGCTGAGGTTGAAGGCGATGGAGATGCGCTGCGCCGTGCCGCGATAGGGCCGGACCTGGTGCAGCACCCAGGACGGGAACATCACCAGCCGTCCCGCCCTGGGCGAGATCGTCTGGTTGGTGCCGACCGACAGGCCGCCGGGCAGCGCGAAGGCGAGATGCGGTGCGTACATGGCGGGCGCCGGCCCGCGCGGGTCCATGAACTCGAGCTCGCCGCCCAGCGACGGGTCGGCCGCGATGCCGCCGTCGTCGACATAGTAGACGCCCGACCAGAAGGCGCCGGGATGGGAATGGAACTCGTTGCCGTGGCCCGAGCGGTTGATGTTGGCCCACATGTTGGCCTGCCACATGATCGCGACGGGCTTGCCGGCGCGGTCTGTGGTGGCGCGGTTGGCGACGTTGCGGCCGACCGCCAGCAGCTTGATGGCGGCGGCGCCGGCCCACTTGTCGACGTCCCAGGTCGACTGCCAGCCGCCCAGCGTGCTGTGCGACTTGCTGGGCTGCTCGGCCTCGCGCTTCAGCATCGCCGGCAGGAGTGCGGCGTTGAGCTGCGGCCCGTCGGCGAGGTCGGCCACCAGGATCGGCGTCGGGAACGCCGCGACGGTGTCGAAGGCGGGCTTGGCATTGCTCATGGATTGCTCACGGGCGGCAGTCTACACGCGAACGGCGGCGGTTGGATCGCGCGTCGGATCGAGCGTCGAATCCAGCGGCCAGCGCGGGCGGGGACGGAAGTCGAGGCCGTCGCTGCGGCCGAGTCTCAGCCGCTCGAGGC
>CAYRBQ010000288.1:0-5457 GCA_964422305.1 uncultured Reyranella sp.
AGAGATCGCCGTGGTCGAGGGCGTAGGGGATCCAGCCCGAGCCCGACTCGCCGAAGGCGATGCGGATGTTGGGGTATCGCTCCAGCACGTTGGCGCCGATGATGGCGGCCAGGATGTTCACCAGGTTCATCTGGAAGCCGGAGACGACGGTGAAGAACACCGAGCGGCCGACGCGGCCGGGATGCTTCTGGATCGTGTCGGGCGGCACGGCGGGGAAGGTGTGGAAGTGCAGCGGGAGCTGCACGTCGTTCACCGCCTTCCACAGCGGCTCCCACATCGGGTGCCACATCGGCTCCATGTCCCAGGAGCAGGAGAGCTCCAGGCCGCGCAGGCCCATCTTGGCCACGCGATGGACTTCCTTCACCGCGGCGTCGATATCGCCGTAGGGCAGGCAGGCGAGACCGATATGGCGGTCAGGATAGTGGCTGCAGAACTCCTTCAGCCAGTCGTTGTAGATGCGCAGCATCTCGTTCGAGGCGTCGCGGTCGTTGAGCCGGCTCGAGGCGCCCAGAATGCCGTAGATCACCTCGGCGTCGACGCCGTCGCGGTCCATGTCCTTGATGCGCAGATGCGGGTCGGAGACGCGGCGGATGTCCTTGGCGCCGTCGGAATAGAGGCCGGTCTCGGCCATGATGTCGACCCGGTGGTGCTTGCCCGGCACGAACTTGGCGCCGGCCGGACCGACGCCATTCTTGAAGCCGAAGTTGGCGCCGTTCTTCGCCGTCCATTTCGGACCCTCGTCGGTATCGACGACGTAGGGCATGCGCTCCTTCATGTCGCGTGGCGCCATCGACGTGAAGAGATCGGGCGGCATCCAGGGCAGGTCGAGGTGGCTGTCGGCCGAAATACGATCGTATTGCATGGCGCTTCGCTCCCGTTGGATTCCTTGGCTAAAGTATGCGCGTCGCGTCTCGGGCTGGGCAAGGGCATGGAAGAGTTCGACTACATCGTCGTCGGGGCGGGTTCCGCAGGGTGCGTTCTGGCGAACCGGCTGTCGGCCGATCCCAAGACGCGCGTGCTGCTGCTCGAGGCAGGCGGCAGGGACAACTGGATCTGGTTCCACATTCCGGTCGGCTACCTGTTCGCGATGGGCAACCCGCGCGCCGACTGGCTCTACCAGACGGAGAAGGAGGCGGGGCTCAACGGCCGCGCGCTCAACTATCCGCGCGGCAAGGTGATCGGCGGCTGCTCGTCGATCAACGGCATGATCTCCATGCGTGGGCAGGCCGCCGACTACGACCATTGGCGCCAGCTCGGTTTGAGCGGCTGGGGCTGGGACGACGTGCTGCCGACCTTCCGCAAGCTCGACGGCCATTTCCTCGGCGACACCGAGATGCACGGCGCCTCGGGCGAGTGGCGCGTCGAGGAGATGCGGCTGAAATGGGACGTGCTCGACGCGGTGGCGCGCGCCGCGAACGAGATGGGCGTGGCGCCGCGTCCCGACTTCAACGACGGCGACAACGAGGGCGTGGGCTACTTCCACGTCAACCAGAAGCGCGGCTTCCGCATGTCGACGGCCGGCGCGTTCCTGAAGCCGGTGCTCGGCCGCCGGAACCTCAAGCTCGAGACCGGCGTGCTGGTCGAGAAGGTGCTGTTCGACGGCCGCCGTGCCACCGGCGTGCGCTACCGCCGGAACGGACAGGTGGTCGAGGCACGCGCCAAGGGCGAGGTGATCCTGGCGGCCGGTGCCGTGAACTCGCCGCAGCTCCTGCAGCTCTCGGGCGTCGGGCCGGCGGAGTGGCTCGCCGAGCAGGGCATCGCACCGGTGCTCGATCGCCAGGGCGTCGGCCGCAACCTGCAGGACCATCTGCAGCAGCGCGCCATCTTCAAGGTCTCGGGCGTGAAGACGCTCAACACGACCTACCATTCGCTGGTCGGCCGCGCGTTGATGGGCATGGAATATGCATTGTTCCGCACGGGCCCGCTCACCATGGCGCCCTCGCAGCTCGGCATCTTCACGCGCTCCTCAGCCCATCACGAACGCGCCAACATCGAGTTCCACGTGCAGCCGCTCTCGCTCGACAAGTTCGGAGAACCGCTCCATCGCTTCCCCGCGATCACGGTCAGCGCCTGCAACCTGCGACCGACCTCGCGCGGCACGATCCGGCTGCGTTCGGCCGATCCCGCGGCCAAGCCGCTGATCGCGCCCAACTACCTTTCGACGCCGGAGGATCGCCGGGTCGCCGCCGACGCGATCAGAGTCACGCGGCGGCTGATGAAGCAGCCGGCGATGCAGCCCTACACGCCCGAGGAATACCTGCCGGGTCCGAGCGTCGGCGACGACGAGGCCTCGCTCGCCAAGGCCGCCGGCGACATCGGCACCACGATCTTCCACCCGATCGGCACGGCCAAGATGGGCCTGCCGTCCGACCCGCTCGCCGTGGTCGACGAGCGCCTGCGCGTCATCGGCCTCGAGCGGCTCCGGGTGGTCGACGCCTCGGTGATGCCCACCATCACCTCGGGCAACACCAACACGCCCACCATCATGATCGCCGACAAGGCGGCCGCCATGATGATCCAGGATGCACGGTAAGGAGAGTTTCATGCGCAAGACCTTCGTTGGACTCCTCGCGGCGCTGGCAGTTGCAGCACCTCTCTCGGCGGAAGCGCAGCAGCCCAAGACGCTGCGTGTCGTCATGCATTCCGACCTCAAGATCCTCGACCCGATCTGGACCTCGGCGTTCATCGTCCGCAACCACGGCTACATGGTCTACGACACGCTGTTCGCGCTGGATGGCGAGCTCAAGATCAAGCCGCAGATGGTCGACAAGTGGACGGTCTCCGACGACAAGCTCACCTGGACCTTCACGCTCCGCGACGGGCTCGAGTTCCACGACGGCAAGCCGGTCACGACCGAGGACGTGCTGGCCTCGCTGAAGCGCTGGTCGGTGCGCGACACGCTGGGCCAGATCCTGTGGGCCAAGGTCGCCGAGGCCAAGGCGGTCGACGACAAGACATTCCAGCTCGTGCTCAAGGCACCGACCGGCGTCGTGCTGCAGGCGCTGGCCAAGCCCTCGGGCAATCCCTTCATCATGCCCAAGCGCGTGGCCGACACGCCGCCCGGCGACCAGATCAAGGAGTTCGTGGGCTCCGGCCCCTTCATCTTCAAGGCCGACGAGTGGAAGCCCGGCGACAAGACCGTCTACGTCAAGAACCCCAGGTACAAGCCGCGCGCCGAGCCCGCGTCGGGCACCGCCGGCGGCAAGATCGCCAAGGTCGACCGCGTCGAGTGGGTCGCCATGCCCGACCAGCAGACCGCGGTGAATGCGCTGCAGGCCGGGGAGATCGACATGATCGAGACGCCGCAGCACGACCTCTATCCGATCATCAAGAAGGACCGGAACGTCTCGCTGATCACCACCAACAAGTGGGGCAACCAGTACATCTATCGCTTCAACCAGCTCCACAAGCCGTTCGACAATCCCAAGAACCGGCAGGCGATGCTCTATGCGCTGAACCAGAAAGATTTCCTCGACGGCGTGATCGGCGATCCCGAGTACTACAAGGTCTGCAAGGCCATGTTCATGTGCGGCGGCCCCTACGAGACCACCGCGGGCTTCGCCGACAAGTACGAGAGCGACTACGCCAAGGCCAAGCAGCTCCTCGCGGAAGGCGGCTACGACAACACGCCGGTGGTGCTGCTGCACTCGACCGACCTCTACGTGCTGACCAACATGGCGCCGATCGCCAAGTCGATCATGGAAAAGGCCGGCATGAAGGTCGACATGCAGTCGATGGACTGGCAGACGCTGGTCGCTCGCCGCGCCCGCAAGGATGCGCCGGACAAGGGCGGCTGGAACGTGCTCATCACCTCCACGTCCGGTGCCGACTCGCTCGACCCGCTGACCTACTCCTTCATCGGCGCGACCTGCGACAAGGCCTGGTTCGGCTGGCCGTGCGACGACGAGATCACCCGGCTCCGCAACGCCTTCGCCGACGAGACCGACGAGCAGAAGCGCAAGGAGATCGTCGAGAAGCTGCAGCTCCGCGCCGCCGAGGTGCCGACGCATGCCTTCCTCGGCCAGTACAACAACGCCATGGCGGTCCGCAAGAACATCGCCGGCAACGTCACCTCCCCGGTGCCGGTCTTCTGGAACATCGAGAAGAAGTAGTTGTCGTCGCTGATCAGGCGGCGTCGGCGTCGCGCCGGTCGAGGAAGCGATACCAGGTGACGAAGGCCTGGAAGTAGAGCTTGTTCAGGCCGTGGAACGGCAGCGGCCGCAGCCGGTCCGGCGGCAGCGGCAGCGCCATCGGGTCGCCGGTGGCGATGTAGACCGCCATCGCGCGGCCCATCGCGGTCTGCAGCGCCACGCCGCGTCCCATGCAGCCGATGTCGATCAGCAGGCCGGGTGCGGGTTCGTGCAGATGGGGCAGGTGGTCGCGCGTCAGCGCCACGCGGCCGCCCCAGCGGAAGTCGATGCCCGCGCCTTTGAGCTGCGGGAACATCTTCTCCATCATCGTCTCGATATGCGCCCAGTCCTCGACGGCACGCGGCTCGCGCATCGTGCCGCGGCCGCCCAGCAGGAAGCGGCCGGTATGGTCGACGCGATAATAGAGACCGATGCGCCGTGAATCCGAGGTCGACTGCCCGCCGGGCAGGATCGACTTCAGCACGTTGTCCGACAGTGGCTTGGTCGCCACCTGGAAGGAGTTGGCGGCGATGATGGTCTGCCGCAGATGCGGCCAGAGATCGCCGGTGTAGCCGTTGGTCGCCAGCACCACGCGGTCCGCCGTGACCGTCGCGCCCTGCGCGGTCGTCACGATCCACTTGCCGTTCTCGCGCACCAGCTTCGTCGCGAGCGTGTTGCCATGGACCGGGACGCCCGCCGCGAGTGCGGCCTTCGCCAGCCCGCGCGCATAGGCGAGCGGCTGTACCACGCCGCCGCGGCGGTCGATCCACGAGCCGACATACTGGCCGTGGCCGATGTGACGGGCGGTCTCGTCCTTGCTCAGCACCTCGACCGGCGCGCCGCGCTTCTGCCATTGCGCGGCCCGCGCCTCGATCGGCCCGATCGCCTTCGTCGAGAAGGCGCTCTGGATCCAGCCGTTGCGCACGTTGGGCACGTCCATCCCGTGCTTGTCGATCAGCTCCCACACGACGTCGGCGGTGCCGCCCACGAAATCGACGAGGCGCGGGCCGCGCTCGGGCCCGTACATCGCCTCGAGCTCGTCGGGATCGAACTTGAGGCCGGGGATCACCTGGCCGCCGTTGCGGCCCGAGCCGCCGAAGCCCGGCTCCTTGGCCTCCAGCACCACCGACCTGATGCCGCGCTCCGCGAGATGCAGCGCGGTCGAGAGGCCGGCATAGCCCGCGCCGACGATGCAGACGTCGGTGGTGACGGAGTCACGCAGCGCCGGCGTCGGCACCGCGGCGGGCGCGGTCGCCGCCCACAGCGAGGGCTCGAGAGGGAAGGGTTCGGCCATGTGATTCCTAGATCGAGATGATGTCAGATCGAA
>CAYRBQ010000289.1:0-5449 GCA_964422305.1 uncultured Reyranella sp.
CTACCGGCCGGACGGCAGCCGCAACGCCATCCGCTTCCAACGCCTGAAGGACAAGCTCGGCAACAAGTCGAACGCCTCGTCGGAGGTCGAATTCCATAGCGCCTACGCCGAACGAGTCGGCGCCGAGGGTGCGGGCGTGCGCACCATCATCGAGATGGTGAACCTGACGCGGCTCGACTGCGCCATCGCCTCGGCCGGGCAGTCGCGCATCGCGCTCAGCCAGGCGATCCATCACATCCGCAACCGCTCCGTCTTCCAGCGCAGGCTGGTCGACCAGCCCTCGATGCGCGCCGTCACGGCCGACATGGCGCTCGAGCTCGAGGCGCAGGTGGCCCTGGTGTTCCGCCTCTGTCGCGCCGCCGAGCACGCCACCACCGACCCGCGCGAGGCGGCCTATGCGCGCCTGCTGACACCGGCGATCAAGTTTCTGGTGTGCAAGAGCACGCCGCAGCTCGTCTACGAGGCCTTGGAGTGCCTGGGCGGCAACGGCTACACCGAGGACCTGCCGATGGCGCGCTACTTCCGCGAGTCGCCGCTCAACGCCATCTGGGAGGGCTCAGGCAACGTCATGGCACTCGACGTGTTGCGCGCCGCCGGCCGCCATCCCGAGGCCGCGATGGATACGCTCTCGCGCCTGGTGCGCACCGCCGACAAGGCGTTCAAGGTCGGCCCGCTCGCCCAAGTGCTGGAGCACACCCTGAAGTCCGGCAACGCCGAGCGCCGCGCCCGCTTCCTCTGCGAGGGCCTGGCGAAGATCGCCGCCGTCGCCGCCCTGGTCGAGGCCGGCTCGTCCGTCGCCGCGCTCTACGCCGAGACGCGGCTGGGATCGCAGCACTTCGCCCAGTACGGGGCCGCCGACCTCGGCGACGCCGAGACTTCTCTCATCGACCGCGCGCTGGCTGCCTAGCGTCTTCGCACGCGGCTCTGCCATGGCCTGAGCAGCAGCGCGCCGCCCATCACGCAGCCGTAGACCGCGAGGCCGATGCCCATCGCCCAGAAGAGCGCGTCGAGCCCCTGCCCGAGCTCCAGCGCGAGCCAGCCGCCGCCGACGGCAATGACGAGACGCACCAATACGGCGACCACCGGCACGCCCATGCGACCCGCGCCCTGGCTGCCGAAATGCAGGGTCAGGCCGAGGCCGTAGAGGATGTAGAACGGCGCGGCGCGCGTGAGATAGCCCGCGCACGCGGCCACCGCCGCAGGATCGTCCGTGAAGAGCCGTGACCAGGCCTCCGGCAGCAGTGCGATCGCCGTGCCGATCGTGCCGATGACGGCGGCGGCGAACAGGCTGCCGGTCCAGGCGACCCGCCTTGCCCGCGCCCATCCGTCGGCGCCGGCGGCGATGCCGATCAGGGTCGTCATGCCGGTGCCGACTCCGTAGGACAGCGCGCCCATCAGGTGCTCGAGGCGCGAGCCGATCGCGTAGCCGGCCAGCGCCGCCGTGCCGAAGCGGCCGACCAGGCCGGTCAGCACCATCGTGCCGATGCTGCCCACCACGGTGATCGCCGAGGAGGCGAGACCCACGCCCAGGATCTCGGAGAACAGGCGGCGCTGCAGGCCGCGCCCGCCGAGCGACGGCACGAAACCCAGCCGGCCGCCCCACAAAGCGTGCGCCGAAAGAGCGAGCGACACGGCCGAGGCGGTCAGCCCCGCCGCAGCGAAGCCCATCAGGCCCCAGCCCGGCCACTCGCCGACGCCGAGTCCCAGTAGTGCCGAGAGCGGCACATAGACGAAGGAGCCGACGAGGCCGATGCGCGCCGGCAGGGCTGCATTGCCGCCGCCGCGCAGCAGGCCCGACGAGAAGTTGATGCACCAGACGAGCGCCACGCCGGTGAACCAGACGTTGCTGTAGGCCAAGGCCTGCTGCAGCACGTCGCCCTCGCCGCCCATCACGCGATAGATGGAAGGCGCCACGGTCCAGGCGAACAGCATGCAGAGCGCCGCAAAGGCGAACGCCACGGCAAAAGCATGCACGATCAGCGCCTGCGCATCCTCGCGCCGGCCGCCACCCAGGGCGCGCGCCATCGCCGCCGCCACCGCGCCGCCCAGGCCGCCGGACGAGACGTTCATCACCACGACGACGAAAGGATAGACGAGCGCGAAGGCCGCCAGCGCATCGCTGCCCAGCCGGCCGACCAGCCAGATCTCGGTCAGCACGACGAAGATCTGGACCACCATGAACGCAGTGGTCGGGCCGGCGAGCCGCCACAAGGAGCGCCCGATGGGCGCTGTCAGAAGAGGATGGGACACGACGGACTCCGGGACGACAGCAACGACAGCACCCGACCCTGACGGGTCGGGAAGGACGGATCGTTAAAGTCGCTGGTCCATGTGCGAGTCTCCGAAGTGGCCGGCACTATGACGTGTGATACGCGCTGCGACAACCTGTCCGGAAAATAGTCGGCTCGTCTTGGCGCCGAGGAAAGATCGTTGAAGCTCAGGCGCTTGCAGAGGCGATGCCCGCAAAAGCGCGATTCGACTTTGCTCCGGCCGTTTTCGTAAGCAGAAGGCATGACTCGCGACACCCTCCCCATGTCCTCTCGCCGGGGACGCAGCCCGGGACATGTCCGCCGGACTCGCGATTTTGAGAATGTCCCCTTTCACCGGACACGGACATCGCCCGCGACAGGCGAAAAACCACGACAGGACAAGCACTTGCCGGCACGTCCCACGCCGGTAAACTTTCGCCTTAGCGTCCCGAAAAATGTCCCAGTGAGTATCCCGTCCCGATGAAAAAGATCTTCACCGCCTGCCTCGGCACCGAGACCAACACCTTCGCCTCGATCCCGACCGGGCTCGGCCTGTTCGAGGAGACCTGCCTGTTCCGCAAGGGCAGCTACGGCAAGAACGTGCCGATGTTCGGCGCCCCGCTCGACGTCTGGCGCAGGCGTTCCGAGGCCAAGGGCTGGCAGGTGGTCGAGAGCCTCTGCGCCTTCGCCCAGCCGGCCGGCAAGACGGTGAAGAAGGTCTACGAGATGTTCCGCGACGAGATCGTGGCCGACCTCAAGGCCGCGATGCCGGTCGATGCCGTGCTGCTCTCCATGCACGGCGCGATGGTCGCCGAAGGCTACGACGATTGCGAAAGCGACCTGCTCGCGCATGTCCGCAAGGTCGTGGGGCCGGACGTGTTCGTCGGCGCCGAGCTCGACCTCCACTGCAACATCGGCGAGGGCACGATGCGTGACGCCAACGCGCTGGTGCTGTTCAAGGAATATCCGCATGTCGACGTCTCGGATCGCGCCGACGATCTCTTCACCGTCGCCGAGGGCGCCCTCGAGGGTCGCACCAGGCCGGTGATGGCCTCCTACGACTGCCGCATGATCGGCGTGTTCCACACCACGCGCGAGCCGATGCGCGGCTTCGTCGACAAGCTGATGGGCATGGAGGGCAAGGACGGCGTGCTGTCGCTCTCCATCGCGCACGGCTTCCCGTGGTCGGACATCAGGGAGATGAGCAGCAAGGTCATCGCCGTCACCGACAACGACAAGGCCAAGGCGCAGAAGCTCTCCAAGGAGTTGGCGCTCGAGTTCTTCGGCATGCGTGACAGGACGCAACCGCCCTACGTCACGCTCGACACCGCAATGTCGCGCGTCTCCTCGCACAACCTGCCCAAGCCCATGGTGCTGGCCGACGTGTCGGACAATGCCGGCGGCGGCGCGGCCTCGGATTCGACCTTCATCCTGCAGGCGCTGCTCGACAGGAAGGTGAAGGACGCCACGATCGCCATGTTCTGGGATCCGGGCGCGGTGAAGCTCGCGTTCGAGGTCGGCGAGGGCGCGGAGCTCGACATTCGCCTCGGCGGCAAGCTCGGGCCGCAGTCGGGTCCGCCGATCGACGCGCGTGCCAAGGTGCTCAAGCTCGAGAAGGACGTCACCATCCAGTTCGGCGGCGCCCGCAAGGGCACCAACCCGATCGGCGACGCGGCGGCCCTGCAGATCGAGGGCGTGACGGTGATCGTCAACACCAAGCGCAGCCAGTGCCACAGCCTCGACTGCTTCACCAAGCTCGGCATCGACCCGGCGCAGAAGAAGGTCGTGGTCGTGAAGTCGATGCAGCACTTCCATGCCGCCTATGCGCCGATCGCCAGCGAGGTGGTCTATGTCGCCGCCCCCGGCGCCCTGGTGCCGGACTGGTCGCTGCTGCCCTACACCAAGGCCGACAAGACGCAGTGGCCGTTCGTGGCCAACCCGCACGGATGAGGGCGCTCGCCCTCCTCTCTGTGTTGTTCGCCTCGGGGGCCGTCGCAGCGCAATCGCCCAACGGCGTGCGCACGCTGCAGCCGCCCGGCGCCATCAAGGCCGAAGGCACGTGGAGCCTCGGCGCGCGGGCCGGCGACTTCGTGTTCGTCGCCGGCATGCAGGGCGTCGATCCTGCGACAGGCAAGCTGGTGCCCGATCCGGAGGGCCGTATCCGCCAGGCCTTCGCCAACCTCCGCCATATCGCGCAGTCGGAGGGGGCGAGCCTGCAGGATTGCGTGCGGCTCACCATCTATGTCAGCGACCTCGGCAAGGTGGCGCCGCTGGTCGACAGGGTGCAAGCCGAGCTGTGGGGCGGGCCGCCCTACCCGCCGCGCACCATGTTCGAGGCCAGGCGCCTGTTCGATGACGACATCATCGAGATCGACAGCGTCTTCTACGCGCCGCAGAAGCGCTGAATCGCCCCGAAATACCTGTATTTCAAGGCGTTTACAGCGGCGGGACTCATTGGTATGTTCCCGCCGCGTCGCGGCCGGAGTGGCCGTTTTCTCTTTTGAGATCAACGGCTTAGCCATGAAAATCCTGACGGGCAACAGCAATCGACCGCTGGCGGAGGCCATTTCCGCCAAGCTGGCCTTGCCGTTGGTCAAGGCGAACATCCGCCGATTCTCCGACAACGAGATTTTCGTCGAGATCCTCGAGAACGTGCGCGGCGAGGATGTGTTCGTCATCCAGTCGACCAGCTTCCCTGCGAACGACCATCTGATGGAGCTGCTGATCATCGTCGACGCGCTGCGTCGCAGCTCCGCCCGTCGCATCACCGCGGTGATGCCCTACTACGGATACGCCCGCCAGGATCGCAAGACCGGCTCGCGCACGCCGATCACCGCCAAGCTGGTCGCCAACCTGATCACCAACGCCGGCGCCAACCGAGTACTGACTCTCGACCTGCACGCCGCGCAGATCCAGGGCTTCTTTGACATCCCGCTCGACAATCTGTTCGCCGGCCCGGTCTTCTCCAAGGACATCAAGGAGACGTTGCCGAATCGCAGCTACACCGTCGTGTCGCCCGACACCGGCGGCGTGGTGCGTGCCCGCGCGATCGCCAAGCGCATCGACGCCGACCTCGCGATCATCGACAAGCGCCGCGAGGCGGCGGGCGTCAGCGAAGTCATGAACGTGATCGGCGACGTGGGAAGCCGCGACTGCATCCTGATCGACGACATCGTCGATTCGGCCGGCACGCTATGCAA
>CAYRBQ010000290.1:0-5446 GCA_964422305.1 uncultured Reyranella sp.
TCAAATTGCGCGACGTCCTCAAACGTCCCGAAATGCCGTTAGATCAGTGGGCAGCCCATTCGATGGACTTGATGTCGACTCCCTCCTGGGCCATTTCCCAGAGCGGGCTCATTTCGCGCAGCTTCGTCACATGCCGGACCAGCTCGTCGACCGCAGTGTCGATTTCCTGCTCGGTCGTGAAGCGGCCCAGGCCGATGCGCAGCGACGTGTGCGCCATGTCCTCCTCGACGCCGAGCGCGCGCAGCACGTAGCTGGGCTCGAGCGAGGCCGAGGTGCAGGCCGAGCCGGACGAAACCGACAGGCCCTTGATGCCCATGATCAGCGACTCGCCCTCGACATAGGCGAAGCTGATGTTGAGGTTGCCCGGGATGCGGTGCTCCAGATCGCCGTTGATCACGAGGTCCGACAGCTTGGCCTGCAGGCCCTTCAGCATGCGGTCCTGCAGCTTCTTCAGCCGCTTGGCCTCGCCGTCCATCTCCTTCATGCAGATCTCGGCTGCCTCGCCCAAACCGACGCACAGCGGCGTCGGCAGGGTGCCCGAACGGAAGCCGCGCTCCTGGCCGCCGCCCACGATCAGCGGGACCAGCCTTACGCGCGGCTTGCGACGGACATAGAGCGCGCCGATGCCCTTGGGGCCGTAGATCTTGTGGCCCGAGATGCTCATCAGGTCGACGTTCAGCGCCTCGACGTCGAGCGGGATCTTGCCGGCGGCCTGCGCGGCGTCGGTGTGGAAGAACACCTTCTTCTCGCGGCAGATCTTGCCGATCTCGGCCAGCGGCTGGATGACGCCGATCTCGTTGTTCACCGCCATCACCGACACGAGCACCGTCTTGTCGGTGATCGCCGCGCGCAGCACGTCGAGATCGAGCAGGCCGTTCTTCTGGACCGGCAGGTAGGTCACCTCGAAGCCCTGCTGCTCGAGGTGGCGGCAGGTGTCGAGCACACACTTGTGCTCGGTCATCGTGGTGATGATGTGGTTCTTGCGGTCCTTGTAGAACTCGGCGACGCCCTTGATGGCGAGGTTGTTCGACTCGGTGGCGCCCGAGGTGAAGATCACTTCCTTCTCGTCCGCCCCGATCAGCTTGGCGACCTGGCCGCGCGCCTTCTCGACGCCCTCTTCGGCCTCCCAGCCGTAGGCATGGCTGCGCGAGCCGGGATTGCCGAACTTGTAGGTGAAGTACGGCATCATCGCCTCGAGCACCCGCGGGTCCATCGGCGTGGTCGCCTGATAGTCCAGGTAGATCGGCTGGTCGTTGCGCCGGATTTGGGTAATGGCTGTCATGCTAACCCCTTGAAACTCCTACGCTGCCCTTGCCTGGGAACTGGCCTGCGAGATATCCGACTTCTTTACTCGGATATATAGGTCGCGCCATGCCGCGATCAAGCGATCGATATCGGCCGATTCGGTGTTCCAGCCCAAGCTGATTCTGACGGCAGTGGCGGCTTCCGCCTCCGGCACGCCCATCGCCCTCAGCACGGCCGACTGATGAACCTTGCCCGACGAGCAGGCCGAGCCGGCGCTGATGCAGACACCGGCAAGATCGAACGCCATCACCTGCGTTTCCGAAGAAACGCCCGGCATGGAAATGAAAGTCGTGTTGCAGAGACGCGGTGCGCCGGCGCCGTGGATGCGCGCGGATGGCGCAATCTGGACAAGGGCAAGTTCAAGCTTGTCGCGCAACGCCTGGACGTCGAGGACGCGCAAAGCCTCCGCAGCGGCTGCGCCGAAGCCCGCGATGCCCGACAGGTTCTCGGTCCCCGCCCGGCGGTTGGTCTCCTGCGCCCCGCCCTTGCGGTCGGAGGCGAGCGGCGCGCCGGCGCGGACCACCAGGGCCCCCACTCCGGTCGGGCCGCCGAGCTTATGGGCCGCGATACTCAGATAGTCGACCCCGAGGCCGTGGATGCTCACGGCCATCTTGCCCGCAGCCTGGACCGCATCGCAGTGGACCAGAGCACCGGCCGCCCGTGCGAGACGGACCACCTCGGCGATCGGCTGCACGACGCCGGTCTCGTTGTTGGCCAGCATCACCGATACCAGCGCCGGCTCGGACGACTGGCCGAGTGCCGCCTCCAGGGCCGCGAGATCGACAACGCCCTCGGCATCGACCGGAACGACCTCGGCATCGGACGCGGCGTTGCGCACGCTCTCGTGCTCAACGGCCGACACCAGCCGCCGCCGGCGCCCCGCGCCGCGCAGGGCCATGTTGTTCGCCTCGGTGCCGCCGGACGTGAAGATCACCTCGGCCGGAAGCGCACCCACAAGGTCGGCGACCTGGCGGCGTGCCCGATCGACGGCGGCCCGTGCCGTCCGTCCGACCTTGTGCACCGACGAGGGATTGCCGCCCGCGCGCAACGCCTCGGCCATGGCATCGAACGCCGCCGGCCGGAGCGGGCTGGTGGCGTTGTGATCCAGGTACGCGGACGCGGGCATCGCGATCGACCTAGCTGGCCGCGGCCATCGAATCGGAATTGGCAGCAGCCGGCGGCGCCTCGATGAAGCGCGTCGCGAGCTTGCGCTCCAGCACGTCCATCAGGGTGACCGAGCTCAGGAACATGTGGATCTGGTTGCCGAGCTCCTCCCACAGGTCGTGGGTCAGGCACTTGCTGCGGTCGGCGCGGCATCCGGTGGCGCCCATCTCCGTGCAGCGCGTCGCGCTGATCGGCTCGTCGACGGCCAGGATGATCTCGGAAACCCGAGTTTCCGCCGAACCGCGCGCCAGGCGATAGCCGCCGCCCGGACCGCGCACGCTCTTCACCAGGCCGGCGCGGCGCAGGCGGGCGAAGAGCTGTTCGAGATATGACAGGGAGATTTCCTGGCGGGTCGCGATGTCCGACAGGGAGACCGGCTTGGCCTGCGCATGACGCGCCAGGTCGACCATCGCCATCACGGCGTAACGTCCCTTGGTGCTGAGCTTCACAGCATCCTCCTCACGGCCGGATCGCCGGCCTCCGAACCTGAACGCCCAAAGGTCTTGAAAACCAAGGCGTTACTACGATATGCCAGCCCCACAAGCGGGGTTCTGGACAAAAACCAACTGGGTCGCTCGGATTTAAATAATCCGAGTAGGTCGGTCAAGTATGAAGAATCCCCCCGAACGCACACCCAAATCGGTTAGGACCGGAGGTCGAAAAGGGTGAAAAACCGGAGTTTCCATGCCTGACGTGATGTTCACCGGCCCCGAGGGTCGCCTCGAAGGCCGCTATCACCAGAGCAAGGAAGAACGCGCGCCCATCGCGCTGATCCTCCACCCCCATCCGCAATATGGCGGAACGATGAACCACAAGGTGGTGTTCTCGCTCTTCCATGTATTCGTGAATCGCGGCTTCTCCGTCCTGCGCTTCAACACCCGCGGCGTCGGCCGCAGCCAGGGCCGGTTCGACAACGGCATGGGTGAACTCTCCGATGCCGCCGCCGCGCTCGACTGGCTGCAGGGCATGAACGCAGACGCGAAGTCGTGCTGGATCGCGGGCTATTCGTTCGGCGCCTGGATCGGCATGCAGCTCCTGATGCGCCGCCCGGAAATCGACTGCTTCGTCTCTGTGGCGCCGCCTGCCAACTCCTACGACTTCGCCTTCCTCGCCCCCTGCCCGTCCTCCGGCCTGATCGTCGGCGCGGAGAAGGACGAGGTGGTGCCGCTCGCCGACATCCAGAAGCTGGTCGCACGCCTCTCGCTGCAGAAGGGCATCACCGTCGAGTCCAAGACCGTGAAGGGCGCCAACCACTTCTTCCACGACTCGCTCGACAAGCTCGCGGTCGATGTCGACCGCTACGTCGCCAAGTCCCTGCTCAACCCGCCGGGCCGCGCGACGAGCAACAAGGAGCCTTAGGGCTCGCTCAGCCGGCCGCCCGTCATCGGCCTGGGTGCGCCGGTTGTTCCGGGAAAGGTGAGCGGCAGGCCGCGCAGAGAGCGCACCGCGAGGAACGCGAAAGCCTGCGCCTCCAGCGCATCGCCGTCCCATCCGAGGTCGTCGGCCGTCACGACCTCGACCTCGGTCTCCTCGGCGATGGCGTGCAGCAAGGTCGGATTGCGCGCGCCGCCGCCGCAGATCACCCACTGCACGACTGGCTGCGGGAAGTGGCGCGACGCGAGCGCGATCGCCCGCGCCGTGCCTCTGGTCAGCGTGGCCGCGCCGTCGGCGACGCTGAGGCCGTCGGCCCAGCGGTCGTTGAAGTCGGCGCGATCGAGCGACTTGGGCGGTGCCTTCGCGAAGAAGCGATGCTCGCTGAAGCGTTCGAGCCGATTGCGGTCGACGGTGCCGGACGCCGCCAGCGCGCCGTCCTTGTCGTAGCGCTGGCCGGCGCGGCGCGCGCACCAGTCGTCGATCGGCCCGTTGCCCGGCCCCGTGTCGAAGGCGAGCAGGGAATTGTCCGTGCCGATCCAGGTGACGTTGCCGACGCCGCCCACGTTCACCACGGCGAGCGGCCGCGGCAGGTCCGCCGCGAGGGCCGCGTGATAGACCGGCACCAGCGGCGCCCCCTGCCCGCCCGCCGCGACGTCGGCCCCGCGCAGGTCGTTGACGACCCTGACGCCGATCGCCTTGGCGAGCGCGGCGCCATCGCCGATCTGCCAGGTGAAGCGGCGCTCCGGCCGGTGCGTGATCGTCTGGCCGTGGAATCCGACGAGATCGAGGCTCGCGAGCGCCACGTGGCGCTCGCTGGCCCAGCGCCGCACCGCCGCGACATGCGCCTCGGTCACGGCCCGCTCGGCAGCGCGCGTGGCATCGGATTCCTGCTCCGCGCCGAACGCCGCACGGATCGTGCGCCGTACCTCGTCGGCATAGGGCACGGTCAGCGCCGGCCCGAACGAGGCGATCCGCTCGCCGTCGGTCTCGATCAGCGCTACGTCGACACCGTCCACGGAGGTGCCGCTCATCAGGCCGAGGGCCCGCAGGAGAGTTGAAGCCGGAGATGAAGCCATTGGGGGAATGTGTTACACCCGCCGCCCCTTCTGGGACAATTGGCGAGCAACGAGCCGGGCGGAGAGATGTCGGGTTTCAAGTCGGACTTCATGCGGATCGTGCACGAGCGCGGCATGGTGCATCAGTGCAGCGATACCGTGCGCCTGGACGAGCTGCTGAGTTCGGGCACGCGCACCGCCTATATCGGCTTCGACTGCACCGCCGACTCGCTCCATGTCGGCCATCTGCTGCAGATCATGCTGTTGCGCTGGTGGCAGAAGAGCGGCCACAAGCCGATCGCGCTGATGGGCGGCGGCACGACCAAGGTGGGCGATCCCTCGGGTCGCGACGAGACGCGCCAGCTTCTCACGACGCAGCAGATCGACGCCAACATGGCGAGCATCAGGAAGAGCTTCGCCAACTACCTCACCTTCGGCGACGGGCCGAAGGATGCGGTCATGGCGAACAACGCCGAGTGGCTCGACGGGCTGCTCTACATCCCGCTGCTGCGCGACGTCGGCCGGCACTTCTCGGTCAACCGCATGCT
>CAYRBQ010000291.1:0-5437 GCA_964422305.1 uncultured Reyranella sp.
GCGATCTTGGCCTTCTCCTTCGGATCAGCGATGCCTGCCGAGTCGACCAGGATGTCGGCGATGTTGCCGGGCACGAGACGGAGCATGACGAAGATGAGCACCGACATCCCGATCAGGGTGAGCGCCATCAGGAGCACGCGCCGCGTGAGGTAGGCTCCCATCTTCGTCCTGTCTCCGTCCTGCGCTGTCGCTACTTGTCCAGCCAGACCTCTTCGAGGCGCCAGCCGTTGTAGATGCTGTTGTGCTGCAGCACGAGGTTCTTCAGCGCCGGCGCCCAGCAGGTGTTGGCCACGTTGTGGTTGATCGGCGGGCGGGCCGCGTCCTTCAGCAGGGCGCGTTCGATCTCGCCCACCAGGACCTTCCGCTTGGCGACGTCGGTCTCGGCCGATTGAGCATCGATCATCTTGTCGATCTCGGGATTCTTGTAGGCCGTGTAGTTGCGGTCGGACGTGCTGTAGAAGTTCTCGTAGAACACGCCGTCCGGATCGTCGAGGCCGGCGCCCGTCAGGTTGAGGCCGACCTGATACTGCTTCGACTGCACCTTGTTGTACCAGATCGTCGTGTCGATCGGCTCGAGCTCGGCGTCGATGTAGATCTGCTTGAGCTGGTCGATCAGGATGACGGCCGGGTCGCGGTAGATCGCGATGTTGCGGGTCGCCACCTTGATCTTGAGCGGCTTGTCGGGACCGTAGCCCAGCTCCTTCATGATCCTCTGGGCTTCGGCGCGGTTCTTCTCGGGATCGGGACCGAAGCCTGGCAGCTTCTGCAGCTCGTCCTGCGTCATGCCCCAGACGCCGGCCGGCGGCGGCAGCATTGTGGCGCCGCGCAGGTCGTTGCCCTGGGCCAGGATGTCGCTGAACGGCTTGCGGTCGATCGCATAGACCAGCGCCTCGCGCAGCTTCGGATTGTCGAACGGCGGTGCGTCGCGGTTGACCAGCAAGTTCGAATGAACGTTGGTCGGGCGCGCCTCGCAGACGGCATCGGCCTTCTGACCCTTCACGTCCTTCAGTAGCGGGAAGGTGATGTCGGAATCGAAGGTGAGGTCGAACTCGCCGGCGACGAAGCCCAGCACACGCGTGCTGCGGTTGGGCACGATCTTGAACTCGATGGCGTCGAGATATGGCCGGCCCTTCTTCCAGTAGTCGGGATTCTTCGCGAGCTTGATCGACTCGTTGCGCTTGAAGTCGACGACCTTGAACGGACCGGTGCCGATCGGCTTGGAGCGCATCGTCCGGCTGTCGACATGGCACGGATAGACCGGCGAATAGCCCGCAGCCAGCATCGAAATGAAGGACGGCTGGACCCGCTCGAGATGGAAGGTCACCTCGTTGTCGCCGTTGGTCGTGACCTCCTTGAGGTTCTTGTACCAGACCTTGCGCGGGTTCTTGCGGATGATCTCCTGCTTCTCGTCGCCGCGCAGCGCGTCCCAGGTGCACTTCACGTCCTTGGACGTGAACGGCTTGCCGTCGTGCCACTTCACGCCCTGGCGCAGCTTGAAGGTGAGCTTGGTGTTGGTCGGATCGTACGACCAGCTTTCGGCCAGCTCGGGCACCAGCTTGTCGGGGCTGTTGGTCTTCTCCTTGGGATCGAACATCATCAGGTTGTTGAAGACCGACATGAACGGCATGTTCACCGAAATCGTCGCTTCTTCATGGACGGAGGCGCTCGGCGGATTGTCTCGGTGCGAGACACGGAGCGTGCCGCCCGACTTCTGGGCGAAGGCAGGGGCCGATACGGCGACAAAAGCAGCCAGGCTGCCGGCAACGAATGCCAGGCGAGTGTACATTGCAAGTCCTCCCAGACTCGACGCGAAGCGGGCGCGTTGTTGTTCCCCGTTGGCCGGGAGGCTATCACATCGTGTGCAGCGGCCAAGCGCTAATGCGCAGCCCTATTTCGCTGGCCCCTTCAATTCGATCTGGTTGCCTTCCGGATCGTTGAAATACACCGAGGGACCATTGCCTTCGGCACCGTAGCGCTCGACGGTTTCGCCGACCGATATGCCGAACGGCGCCAGCGTCGTGACGATGGCGTCACGATCGAACGGTTCTACGCGGAAGCACAGGTGATCCATGTTCTTGCCTTCGCCGCGCTCGGCATGGACGAGATCGAGCATCGACGCGCCGGCCCGCATCTGCACGAGGCCGAGCCTCTCGATGCGCCGCTCCTCCCTGAAGCCCAGCGCCTGCTCGTAGAATTTCACCATTGCCGCGAGGTCTCGTACCCGCAGCACGACGTGGTCGATCCGTTCGACATGGAAGGTCATGGCGACTAGCTTACCCCGCGCATCGAGAGATTCCACGGGAGGAGATATGGCGTTCGCGGTCAATGTCGCCAAGGCGCGGCTGAAGAAGGACGAGCTGTCGATCGGCATCGGCATCCGGCTCGTCCGCAATGTCGACATCGTCAAGGTCATGAAGGCGGCCGGCTTCGACTGGCTTTTCATCGACCTCGAGCATGGCTCGATGTCGATCGAGACCGCCTGCGAGATCTCCATCGCCGCCCAGGATTCGGGCATCGCGCCGATCGTGCGCGTGCCCTACGGCGAGCTCACGATGGCGACGCGCGTACTCGACGGCGGTGCGCTCGGCATCGTGATCCCCCATGTCGACACGCCGGAGGAAGCGAAGGAGATCGCCGACAAGCTGCGCTATCCGCCGCGCGGCCATCGCTCGGTGGGCGGCGGCCAGGCGCAGTTCGACTACGCCCCCATGCCGCTCGGCGAGATGACGGCAAAGAGCGACGACAACACGCTGATCACCGTGATGATCGAGACGCCCAAGGCAGTCGAGAATGCCGAGGCGATCGCCGCGGTGCCGGGCATCGACTGCCTGCTGGTGGGCTCGAGCGATCTCTCGATGGAGATGGGCATCCCCGGCGACACCGGGAACCCGAAGGTCCAGGCCGCCGTCGACAAGGTCATCGCTGCCTGCAAGAAGCACGGCAAGTGGCCGGGCATGGGCGGCGCCTACACGGAAGAGCTGCTGAAGCTCTACACCGACAAGGGCATGCGCTTCCTGCTCTCGGGCAATGATCTCCCGATGCTCACGGGCGCGGCCCGCGCGCACCAGGCGAAGGTGCGCGCCTTCCAGCGCTAGGGCTTTGCCCTAGCGCTTTCCTTCAATTTCTATCTCGATGAGGTGCGGCTTGCCGGACTTGAAGGCAGCCGCCACCGCCGCCTTGATGTCGTCGGCCTTGGAGACGTAGGTGCCGGCGACGCCCATGCCCTTGGCCATGTCGACGAAGCCCATGGTCGGGCCGCCGAGGTCCATATGCATGTAGGGCTTGTTCGACTTCACATCGAAGCGCGCGCGGTAGGCGTCGATATTGTGCTTCAGCACGCGGTACTCGCGGTTCGCCAGGATGATGAACACGATCGGCAGATCGTGGTGCGCCGCCGTCCAGAGCGCCTGGATGGAGTACATCGACGAGCCGTCGCCCGAGATGCAGAGGATCGGCCGCTTCGTCTGCGCCACCGCCACGCCGATCGCACCCGCGAGGCCCTGGCCGATGCCGCCGCCGCGGCCGCTGTAGTAGTCGCCCGGCCCTGAGAAGCTGAAGGTCTTGAAGAGGTCGAGGTTGGCCGTGATGGTCTCGTCGACGATCACGACATCCTTGGGTGAGCCGGCCTTGATCTCAGCCATCGCGCGCGCCATCGAGGTCGGCGAGCGCGACCACGCCTTCTCGACACGCGCCTTCTGGGCCGCGTCCTCGGCCTCGCGGTGTGCCTTCAGCGCCTCGTTGCGCTTCTTCGCCGCCGCCGCGTCGACGGTCAGCGCCGCATCGAGCGCTTCGAGCGCCGCACCGACATCGGCCAGCACGCCGGCATCGAGCGCGAAGTTGTAGGCGAGCCGCGACGCACCCGGCTCGATCTGCAGCACCTTGGTGCCCGGCGCGAACGGCGAACCCGGCGCGTACCAGACCTCCTCGAAGAAGGGGCCGCCAACCATCAGCACGAGATCGTTGGCGCGGAGCTGCTTGGCCACGCCCGGCGCATCGAAAGCGAGCGTGCCGCGATAAGCGGGATGATCGGTCGGGAAGGAGTTCTGCCCGCGCAGGCCCTCGAACCACACCGCAGCGCCGATCTTCTCGACGAGCTTCACCAGCGTCTTGTCGGCACCCGCGCGCGCGATCTCGTCGCCCGCGACGATCGCCGGGTTCTTGGCGGCCGCGATCAGCTTGGCCATGGCGGCAATGCCCGCCGGATCGGGACGCGAGGCGGTGAAGGAATGGCCGGGCTTGCCGGCAGGAATGGAGGTCTCCTGCTCCATGACGTTGATGGGCAGCGCCACGAACACCGGCCCGGCCGGCGCCTCGTTGGCGATCTTGAAGGCACGCTGGAGGATGGGGCCGAGCTCGTCGGCGGTTTCAACCTGCACGCTCCACTTGGTGACAGGCGCGGCGATCGCCGCGAGGTCGTGGCCGAGGATGGGATCGCGCAGCCGCATGCGCGTGTCCTGCTGGCCTGCCGTCACGACCATGGGCGAGCCATTCTTCAGCGCGCTGTAGATCGCGCCGACCGCGTTGCCAAGGCCCGGCGCCACGTGGAGGTTCACGAAGGCGGTCTTGCCGCTCGCCTGGGCATAGAAGTTCGCCGCGCCGGTCGCCACGCCCTCGTGCAGGTGCACGATGTACTGGATCTGCGGATAGTCGAGCAGCGAGTCGAGCAGCGGGCTCTCGGTCGTGCCCGGATTGCCGAAGATACGGTCGACGCCGTGATTGAGCAGCGTCTCGAAGAACACCTGACGACCGCGCATTTCCTCTCTCCTTACTTTCCTTGCTTCGCCCGCAGCGCCTCGAGCGCGCGGTCGACGAATCCCAGCCTGTCCTGGCCCCAGTAGCGCACGCCCTCGACGACGAAGGTCGGCGCCCCGAACACCTGAAGCGCCTCCGCCTCCTGCGTGTAGGTGCGGTACGCTGCCTGCACCTCAGCGCTGGTCTCGGCGGCATGCAGTGCATGACCGTCGAGGCCGTTCTCGTCGGCGATCGCGATCCGAACCTCGGCCGCCGCCGTGTCGCGCTCCTCGGCCCACAACGCCCGCAGCAGCGCGTGACTGAGGCGAAACGCATCGAGCCCGCGCAGTTGCGCTGCGATCACCATCCAGCCAGGGCGCTTGTTCCAGTCGGGATCGGCGACCTTCTCCGGATAGTAGCGGGGCTTCAGCGCCAGCGGCATCTGCAGGTAGCGCCGCCAGCGATCCAGTTCCTCCTCGTGATACGAGCGCCGCGCCGGCGGCCGCGTGCGGAGCGGCACGCCACCGGTCCGCGGAACGATCTCCTGGAAGTCGAACGGCTTCAGCACCAGCCGCACCTTGTGCCGCCGCACGATGTCCTCGAGCTGCGGGCCCATGAAGTAGGCCCAGGGCGAGGACAGGCTGTAGAAGCACGGCAGTTCAATCATCTCTGTGTCCCTGCTATGGAAACCGGGAGAGGGTGAGAA
>CAYRBQ010000292.1:0-5436 GCA_964422305.1 uncultured Reyranella sp.
CTCGTGCAGGTTGCCGCGGTCCGAGAAGGCATAGCCATGGTGCGTGCCGGCCTCGGTCTCGACCCGCGACGGGAACGGCGCCGACGCCAGCAGCGTCTCGAACTTCGCGACGTCGGGCAGCGGCACGTAGGTGTCGTGCTCTGCGAAGGCGTAGTAGCCCTCGGCCTTGATCTCGCCCAGCATGAGGTGCGGCGAGTCGGGCTTGTCCGTGATCAGCCGCGTGCCGTAGTAGGACGCGAAGCAGGCGACACGGTCGGGATGCCTGGCCGCGGCCGCCGTCACGAAGGCGCCGCTCATGCAGTAGCCCACCAGGCCCACCTTGCCGGGCTTGGCGTCCGGCAGGTCGGGCAGCCGGTCGAGCACGGCGCCTGTGTCTGCCGCGACCTTGGCGTTGGAGATCGACTCCAACAGGCCGAACATCCTCTTGCGATTGGCATCCGCGTCGGGGTGATCGCGCGTCGGGCCGCAGACGAACTCGCGCGTGCTGCGATAGTAGAGGTTGGGCAGCAGCACGTAGTAGCCCGACTGGGCGATGCGGCGGCAGATCTCGCGCAGCCCCTCGCGCACGCCGGGTGCATCCATCAGCATGACGACGACGGGCAGCGGGCCGCCGTCGTCGGGCCGCACCGTCCAGGTGTTCATGGCGCCATCTTGCGTGGCGATATCCAGCTCTCTTTCGATCATGGCCGGACGGTACCGGGCCCCTGCCCCATGGTCTATAACCGCGACCTCTCACCGGGTTTTGAGGAACGGAGCGGACATGCCCATGGCTAGCGGGGGCGCCCTGGAAGGCCTGAAAGTCATCGACCTGTCGCGTGTGCTGGGTGGCCCCTATTGCGGCCAGATGCTGGCCGACCACGGCGCCGACGTGATCAAGATCGAGCCGCCGCAGGGCGACGAGACGCGGCTCTGGGGCCCTCCGTTCGACAAGGAAGGCATCTCCGCATACTTCGCCGGCATCAACCGCAACAAGCGCAAGATCGCGCTCGACCTCTCCAAGCCGGAAGGCCGCGAGGTGCTGCTGAAGCTGCTCGAGACGGCCGACGTGCTGATCGACAATTTCAAGACCGGCACGATGGAGAAGTGGGGAATCGGCTACCACGACACTCTCTCGAAGAAGTTCCCCCGGCTGGTCCATGCCCGCGTCTCGGGCTTCGGCGAGGACGGGCCGCTCGGCGGCTTCCCGGGCTACGACGCCATGATTCAGGCATCGGCCGGCCTCGTCTCGGTCAACGGCTCGGCCGAAGGCGGCCCCGTGCGCATCGGCGTGCCGGTGGTCGACCTCTCGACCGGCATGAACGCCACCATCGGCATCATGATGGCACTCTACGAGCGCAACCGGTCGGGCAAGGGCCAGTTCGTCGACGCCACGCTCTACGACAGCGCCGTGGCGCTGCACCAGCCGCACGCGCCGAACTATTTCGTCGGAGGCCAGAAGCCCAAGCTGGTGGGCAACAGCCACGGCAGCCTGGTGCCTTACGCCAACTTCCCGACCAACGGCCGCAACATCGCGATCGCCGCCGGCAACGACGGCCAGTTCCGCAAGCTCTGCCAGATGCTGGGCAAGCCCGAGCTGGCCGACGATCCGCGCTTCAAGACCAACAAGGAGCGCGTGGCGCACCGCCTCGAACTCGAGGCCGAGCTGCGTCCGCTGCTGAAGGATCGCGATGCCGACGCCTTCTCCGTGGAGCTGATGAAGGGCGGCGTGCCGTCGGGCGCCGTGCTCGAAGTGCCCGACGTGATGGAGCACCCTCACACCAAGCACCGCAACATGGTGTGGGAGAAGGACGGTTACCGGAACGTCGGCAACCCGGTGAAGCTCTCGCGCACGCCGCCCGCCGTACGCAGCAAGCCCAAGAGGTTCGGCACCGACACCAAGGCCGTACTGGCCGAGGCCGGCTATTCGGCGGCCGAGATCGATCGCCTGATCGCGACCGGCATCGCGCTCACCGAGATCAAGAAATAGGAGGCGACCGTGTTCCAGAAGGACCTGCTGAAGGGCAAGCGCATCCTGGTGACCGGCGGCGGCACCGGCCTCGGTCGCTCCATGACCCATCGCTACCTCGAGCTCGGCGCCAACGTCGTGATCTGCGGCCGCCGAGAGGACGTGCTGAGGCAGACCGCGGAGGAGCTGGCCAAGGAGTGCGCGTGCCCGACGCGGTCGAGGCGATGATGGACAAGATCTGGGCCAAGCGGCCGCTCGACATCCTGGTCAACAACGCCGCCGGCCAGATCCTGGCGCAGACCCACAAGATGTCCCCGCGCGCCATCGACGCCGTCCTCGGCATCGTGCTGCACGGCTCGGCCTACTGCACGGTCGCCGCCGGCCGCCGCTGGATCGAGGCGGGCGAGCGCAACAAGGTCGTGATGTCGATCCTCACCGTCTCGTCGCTGACCGGCGCGCCCTTCACCGTGCCCTCGGCGATGGCCAAGGCGGGCGTGCTCGCCATGACCAAGAGCCTCGCCGTCGAATGGGGGCCGAAGGGCATTCGCACCTGCGCGATCGTACCCGGCCCCTTCCCGACCGAGGGCGCGTGGAGCCGCCTGATGCCCAAGGAGCGCGGCGGCAACGAGGAGATGATCAAGGTGATCCCGATGCGTCGCACCGGCGAGCATATCGAGCTCGCCAACCTTGCGGCGTTCCTGGTCAGCGACGGTGCGGCCTACATCAACGGCGACGCGGTCGTGATCGACGGCGGCAAGATGCTGCAGTCGGGCGGCGGCGGCGCCAACACCTCCGCGATGCTCGACTGGACCGACGAGCAGTGGGACGCAATCCGGCCGAAGAAGAAGTCGTAGGTCAGGCCTCGGTCTTCTGCGACGGGCCGTTGGCGACCCAGGCCACCACCAGATCGTAGAACACCGCCAGGATGACCGGGCCGACGAACAGCCCGATCAGACCGCCGGCCAGCGTGCCGCAGATCACGCCGGCGAGGATCACCGCCATCGGCGTCTGCAGGCCGCGTGCCATGACGATGGGACGCAGCACGTTGTCGACCAGGAGCAGCGGCACCGTGTAGACGGTGAAGATGCCGGCATGCAGCGCCGGCAGGTACATCCAGGCCCAGATGATGACGGGAATCATCACGATATTGGGGCCGACCTGCACGATCGCCAGCACCAGGCAGGCGAAGGTGATGGCGCCGGCGAAGGGTACGCCCGCCACCAGCATGCCGACGCCGAGCAGTGCCGACTGCAGCAGCGCGATGCCGATCACGCCCTGCGACACGTTGCGGATGGTCGAGCCGGTGATCTCGAGGAAGTGTCGGCCGCGCGCGTCGGCGATGCGGCCGGCGAGACCGCGCACCGACTCCGTCAGCGTCTCGGAATAGGCGAGCAGGACGCCAGCCACGACGATGGCGCCGGCGAACTGCAACACCTCGAGGAAGACGCCGGCGGCGATGCGGCCGACGAAGCGCCCCAGCGAGGCGATCTGGCCGACATGGGCGGCCAGCAGGGCCTTGATGTCGTTCGAGGCAGTCTCCCAGATGTCGTAGACGCGCTGGCCGACCATCGGCCACTCGCGCACCGACTCCGGCGGTGGCGGCACGATATGGCCGCCCTTGGCTAACATGCGTGCATAGGAGTCGAGGCTCTCGATCGCCGACGCCGCCAGGATGACCACTGGAGTCACCAGCAGCACGAGCAGGACGAGCGACATCAGTGCGGCGGCCAGCCCGTTGCCCAGGCCGAGGCGGCGCCGCATCAGCATGAACAGCGGATAGACCGCCACCGCCAGGATGATGGCCCAGAGCATCAGCGGCGCCACCGGCTGCAACAGCAGCATGCTCGCGTAGACGACCGTCGCGATCAACGCGACGCGGATCGCCACGTCGATCGCGAATCGCGCGACTTCCGCCTTGCCCTTCTCCGTGTCGATCATCGCCGTCTCCCCGCCGAGCGCATCGCCCGTTCTTCCTAGCGAGCGGGCCCCCTGCCGTCCATCGACCGGGCCTTGTCGCGGCGGCAAGGGATCGCGGATACTCGGCGCCCCGGGGAGGATCGGCATGGATCAGTACGACTACATCATCGTTGGCGCGGGCTCGGCGGGCGGAGCCCTGGCGGCCCGGCTGTCGGAGACGGCTTCGACCAAGATCCTGCTCCTGGAGGCCGGCGCGGCCAGCCATCCCTATTCCCGCATGCCGCTCTCCTTCGGCCTGCTGATCGACAACCCGGCGGCCAACTGGCTCTACCAGTCCGAGCCCGAGCCGGGCACGGCCAACCGGGTGATCCCGGTGCCGCGTGGAAAACTGCTGGGCGGGTCCAGCTCGATCAACGGCCTGGTCTGGGTGCGCGGCCAGCCGCTCGACTTCGACACCTGGTCGCAGATGGGCTGCCGCGGCTGGAGCTGGCGCGACGTGGCGCCGCTCTTCACCCGCATCGAGAATTTCGTCGATGGCGACGGCTCGAACGGCCGCGGCATCGCAGGCCCGCTCAAGGTGTCGACCGTGCCCGACCAGAACCCGCTCTATGACGCGCTGTTCGAAGCCTCGAAAGCCGCCGGCTTCAAGACCAACCCGGACTACAACAGCGAGGACCAGGAAGGCGTCGTGAAGACGCAGACCTCGATCTACAAGGGCCGGCGCATGAGCGTCGCCCATTGCTACATCGAGCCGGCGATGAAGCGCTCCAGGAACCTGCATGTCGTCACCAACGCCCACACGCTGCGCGTCCTGCTCGAAGGCAAGCGCTGCACTGGCGTGGAGTACGAGAAGGACGGCAGGATCGTGCAGGCCAAGGCGAAGGAGACGATTCTCTGCGCAGGCGGTGTCGCCAGCCCACAGATCCTCGAACTCTCGGGCATCGGCCGGCCGGACGTGCTGAAGCAGCACGGCATCGAGATGAAGCACGAGCTGCCGGCGGTGGGCGAGAATTTCCGCGACCACATCAACGCCCGCATCATCTGGCGCCTGAAGGTCGCCAACGTCTCCTACAACCACATGGCGCGCGGCGTCGGCGCCGTGACGCAGATGATGAAGTATCTCGCCACGGGCGGCGGCTTCATGAGCCTGCCCTCGGCGCCGCTGCTGGCCTTCCTCAAGACCCGACCCGAGCTCGAGACGCCCGACGTGCAGATGCATCTCGTGCCCTACTCCATCAAGGACCCGAAGACCCGCAAGCTGCAGGACTTCCCCTCGATGACGATCGCCTGCTACCAGCTCCGGCCCGAGAGCCTGGGCTCGATCCACATCAAGTCGCCCGATCCCAAGGCGCACCCGGCGATCCGCTTCAACTTCCTGGCCGACAAGATCGACCAGGACGCCATGGTCGCCGGCTTCCGCATGATGCGGAAGATCGTCGATGCCGCGCCGATGGACGCCTATCGCGACGAGGAGTTCTCGCCGGGGCCGAAGGTGCAGAGCGACGAGGAGATCCTGACCTGGATCCGCAACAACTCGCAGACCGCCTACCACCCGATCGGCACCTGCCGCATGG
>CAYRBQ010000293.1:0-5417 GCA_964422305.1 uncultured Reyranella sp.
GAGAAGATCGCCGGCATCAAGCTGAAGCGCAGCTACAAGCTCGACGCGCCGAAGGGCGTGCGCGGCCGCAACAGCGACAACACGCTGATCAAGAAGCTGATGAACTGGGCTCCCTCCATCCGTCTCGAGGACGGCATGGAGAAGACCTACAAGTGGATCTACGACGAGATGACCTCGGGCAAGACCTCGGTCGTCAACGCCCTGCCGAAGCAGGCCCTCGCCGCTCAGTAAGCGGACGCCACCGCCGCGTTGGCCTCAGCGGCCGACGCGGCTCACTTGCTTGTTGCTCTTCAGAAGGCGATCGAAATAGTCGATCGTCTTCGCGAGCCCCTGGTCGAGCGCCACCTTGGGCTCCCACTTGAGCACCTCCCGCGCCAAGGTGATATCCGGGCTGCGCTGCAGCGGATCGTCCGCCGGAAGCGGCCGCGCCTGGACCAGCTTCGACTTGCCGTTGACCAGCTTCAGCACCGTCTCGGCAAGGTGCCGGATCGGCATTTCGACCGGGTTGCCGATGTTCACCGGCCCCGTGAAGTCGTCGGGCGTATGGTCCATCAGGCGCAGCCAGCCGTCGAGCTGGTCGTCGACGTAGCAGAAGGCCCTGGTCTGCATGCCGTCGCCGTAGATCGTTATGTCCTCGCCCTTCAAGGCCTGCACGATGAAGTTCGACACCACGCGCCCGTCGTCCGGATGCATGCGCGGACCGTAGGTGTTGAAGATGCGCGCCACCTTGATGCGCAGCTTGTGCTGGCGGTGATAGTCGAAGAACAGCGTCTCGGCGCAGCGCTTGCCCTCGTCGTAGCAGGCGCGCGGCCCCAGGGGATTGACGTTGCCGCGGTAGCTCTCGACCTGGGGATGCACGGTCGGATCGCCGTAAACCTCGCTGGTCGACGACTGGAAGATCTTGGCACGCACCCGCTTGGCGAGGCCGAGCATATTGATCGCGCCATGCACGCTGGTCTTGGTCGTCTGCACCGGATCGTGCTGGTAGTGGATGGGCGAGGCCGGGCAGGCGAGATTGTAGATCTCGTCGACTTCGACATAGAGCGGGAAAGTCACGTCGTGACGCATCAGCTCGAAACGCGGATTGTCGAGGCAGGCGGCGACGTTCGCCTTGGTGCCGGTGAAGTAGTTGTCGACGCAGAGCACGTCATGACCGGCAGCCAGAAGGCGCTCGCACAGGTGCGAACCGAGGAAGCCCGCACCACCGGTGACCAGAATCCGCTTGCCCATGATGCCTCTGCCTCGTCGTCGCGTTTCGCTGCAGACACTAGGCGATCAAGCTCTTGAATTCACTCCAAATTCACCGAAGGATGCCGCGCGACAAGGGGGAAGCGTTCGATGAGCATCGAGATGGTGGGCCTGGCGGACATCGTCCGCGCCCACGGCCGGCAGCGGCCCGATATGGCGGCCATCGTCTATGAGGGGCGCACTACGAGCTACGGCGCGCTCGACCGGGCGGCCAGCCGCGTCGCCAACGGCCTGATCGCGGAAGGCATCAAGCCGGGCGTGCGCGTCGCCCATCTCGACAAGAGCAGCGATCTCTACTTCGAGCTGCTGTTCGGCGTCGCCAAGGCGGGCGCCGTGATGGTGTCGGTCAACTGGCGCCTCGCGGCACCCGAGGTGCTGCACATCGTGAACGACGCCGAGGCCGAGATCCTGTTCGTCGGGGAAGAATTCTTCCCGATCGTCGAGAGAATCCAGGCCGAGCTCAAGACCGTGCGCCGGATCGTGGCGCTGGGCCCGCGACACGGCGCGTGGTCGGGCTTCGCCGATTGGCGCGACCGCCATCCCGACTCCGATCCGGGCGTTCCGGTCGAGGTCCGCGACACCGCGGTGCAGTTCTATACCAGTGGCACCACGGGCCTGCCGAAGGGCGCGGAGCTCACCAACGCCAACTTCGAGTTCATGTTCGACAAGTGGTCGAAGAGCTGGCTGCTGGCGCCCGGTGTGCCCAACATCGTCTGCTTGCCGATGTTCCATATCGGCGGCGCCGGCTGGGCGGTCGCCGGCCTCTATGCCGGCGCCACCAACCACGTGATGCGCGAGTTCGTGCCGGCCACGGTGCTGGAGACGATCCAGCGCGAGCGCATCGAGGTGATGCTGCTGGTGCCTGCGATGATCCTGTTCCTGGTGCAGTCGCCGCAGATCCGCGAAACCGATCTCTCGAGCCTGAAGCTGATCGTTTACGGCGCGGCGCCGATCCCGGCCGAGCTGCTGAAGCAGGCCATGTCGATCTTCGGCTGCGGCTTCCAGCAGGTCTACGGGCTCACCGAGACGACCGGCGCGGTGACGCTGCTGCCGCCCGACGACCACGACCCGGCCGACGCCAGGAAGCTCCTGTCCTGCGGCTTCCCCCAGCAGGGCGTCGACCTGCGCATCGTCGACGACGAGGGCAAGGACGTGCCGACGGGTACGGTGGGCGAGATCGCCATCCGCTCGCCGCAGGTCATGCGCGGCTACTGGCGCCTGCCCGACGCCACCAAACGCGCCATCCACGGCGACTGGTTCTTCTCGGGCGACGCGGGCTACCTCGACGACAAGGGCTATCTCTTCATCTACGACCGGGTGAAGGACATGATCGTCTCGGGCGGGGAGAACATCTATCCGGCCGAGGTCGAGAGCGCCCTGTTCGGCCATCCGGCGGTGGCCGACGTCGCCGTGATCGGCGTGCCCGACGAGCGCTGGGGCGAGGCCGTGAAAGCCGTCGTGGTGAAGAAGCCGGGCGCCGACGTGGGCGCCGGCGAGCTGATCGGCTGGGCCCGCGAGCGCATCGCGGGCTACAAGCTGCCCAAGTCCGTTGACTTCATCGACGCCCTGCCCCGCAACCCGACCGGCAAGATCCTGAAGCGCGAACTGCGCAAGCCCTACTGGGAAGGCAAGCAGCGCAACGTCAACTGACCCGGCCGCCATGCGGCTTCTTCCGCAAACGCGGCTCGAAAACCCGGCGAACCGATTCTAGAAACGTCACATGTCCCAGCTACCCGAGAACCTCACCCCCGTCCGCGCCGCCCACGTCTTCGACGAGGCGAAGCTCGCCGACTACATGAAGGCCAACGTCGAGGGCTACAGGGGCCCCATCGAGGTGCTGCAGTTCGAGGGCGGACAGAGCAACCCGACCTTCCACGTCACCGACGGCGGCGGCCGCATGTACGTGCTGCGCAAGAAGCCACCGGGTAAGCTGCTGCCCTCCGCCCACCAGGTCGACCGCGAGTATCGCGTGATCAAGGCGCTGTCGGACCACACCGACGTTCCCGTCCCGAAGCCCTATGCGCTCTGCCAGGACGATTCGGTGATCGGCACGGCCTTCTACATCATGCAGTTCCTGCCGGGCCGCGTGCTCGCCGACCCGAAGATGCCGGGCATCTCGCCGGCCGACCGCGGCAAGATCTTCGATTCGATGAACGACGTCCTGGCCCGCCTGCACAACGTCGACTACCGCGCCGTCGGTCTCGGCGACTACGGCCGCGAGGGACAGTACATCCAGCGCCAGCTCAACCGCTGGTCCAGCCAGTACGACCTGGCGCGGACCGAGGATATCGAGCCGATGGAAGCGCTGAAGAAGTGGCTGCCGAAGAACATCCCGCCAGGTGACGAGACGCGCATCAACCACGGCGACTATCGCCTCGGCAACACGATCGTCCATCCGACCGAGCCGCGGGTCATCGCCGTGCTCGACTGGGAGCTTTCGACGCTGGGCCATCCGCTGGCCGACCTCGGCTACAACTGCATGATGTATCACTTCGGCGAAGGCTTCGGCGCGTCGGGCGGCTACGCCGGCGTCGATCTCAAGGCCTTCGGCATTCCGACCGAGCAGGAGTACCTCGCCGCCTACGCGCGACGCACCGGTCGCAAGGAAGTGCCGGCGTGGAACTTCTACCTCGCCTTCTCGCTGTTCCGCCTCGCCGCCATCGTGCAGGGCGTCTACAAGCGCGGCCTCGACGGCAACGCCTCGTCGGAAACGGCGACCAAGTACGGCAACCGCGCCCGCGCCATGGCAGATCTCGCCTGGAAGGTGGCGCAGAAGGGCGCCTGACGGCCGCCCGACCTACTCGTCGGTGTAGGGTACCATCGACGCGTCGTTCCCCTTGGGACAGTTCTCGCTGTCCACGACCGTGTTGGCCGGGTTGCGGAAGCGCCGGATGTCGTAAGGCGCGGCATCGCTCGGCGGCTGCGCCGGCGGAGTGCGCAGCGTCCATGTCACCAGCCGCTTGATGACGCTGCCCAGTGCCTGGTCGAAAGCCTCGACGACCTTCGGCACCTTGTCGGAACGCGCCCGAACGCAGCGTTCGAACGAAGCGACGCCGATGATCTGCCGGTCGGGCATACGCACCAGCTTGGTGATGATGCGGACCTTCACGATCGGCGGCTGGCCATAGAAGTACATCGCCTCGAAGTTGCGCAGGTCGGGCTGCAGCACGTAGTTGGCGCGGAGCGCGATCGACTCGCGTGCGACGGCGACGATCTTGCGGGTGTTCTCGAAGGAATCGACGATACGGGTCTGCACCATCAGCGGCGCACGGTCCGTCCAGGCCGCCTTCGAGTAGTAGTCCGTCGAGGTCGGCGTCATCTGCAGCGCGATGCGGCCGGTGTTGAGGCTCGCCGCCGCGACCGGCACCTCGACCGCGAGCTGCCAGTAGACGTCGGGCAGGTCGCGATCGAAGGTGCTCTTCGGCGTCACGGTGTAGAGATCGGTCGGCTCGGCGGCCGAGTCGATGGCGCTGATCGCCTGGCATCCGGCGAGAGCGACGACGGCCGCCGCGCAGACGGCCCAACGAAGCATCATTTCGGCGTGTATCCCTGCTTGCCGCTGAACACGAAGTTGGCCGGATCGCGTTCCAGCCGGGTCGCGATGACGTTTAGGTTGGCCGTGAGCTGGCGCAGCTCGCGGATCGCCAGCGAAAACTCGGTGAGACCGGTCTCTGCGAACCCCTTGATCGGGCCCTTGGAATCGCTGACCAGCTTGTTGAGCTGGGAGGCTGCGCCGTCGATGTTGGCCAGCGCCACACGCGCCTCCTGCAACACCTTGCGCAGCTCGCCCGGGTCCTTGCCGGCCAGGGCTTTCCTGGTCGCGGCGTCCTGCGGGCCGATCTCCTGGGCGATCAGGGTCAACGAGTCGGAGAGGTCGTTGAGCTTGGCGAAGGTCTTGCGGAAATCGGTGATGGCACCGGGCAGCTCGGCGAGCGTCGTCTGGATGGCGCCGTCGGATTTCGCGAAGGCATTGGTCGCGGTCTGCAGGTTGCGCAGCGTGTCGCTCACCGCGCCGATATTGTCGGGGCTCAGAAGCTCGTTCAGCCGGTCGACCGTGACGCTTGCCTTGGTCAGGAGCTCCTGGGCCGAGGTCGAGGTGGCCTGCAGGAACGAGGCGCCTTCGCGGATCTCGGGGTATTCCTCGCCGAGGGTCAGGGTCAGGGGTTCGG
>CAYRBQ010000294.1:0-5409 GCA_964422305.1 uncultured Reyranella sp.
CGGTCAGCGGCACACGCTTGCCCTTCTGCGTCAGCTCGCCCAGCTCCTGGTCGAACTGGAAGGGGCCGAACGTCACGTGGCGCTGCGCCTCGCCGCCCGGCGCGGCGGCCGGCCGGCCGCGGCGCAGCACGCTCTGGATGCGCAGCAGCAGCTCGCGCGGCTCGAACGGCTTGCCGAGATAGTCGTCGACGCCGGTCTCGAGCCCGGCGATCCGGTCCTTGGTATCGACCATGGCGGTCAGCATCAGGATCGGCACGTCGCTGGTGCGGCGCAGCTCGGTCGCGAAGGCGAGGCCGGTTTCGCCGGGCATCATCACGTCGAGTACGATCAGGTCGAAGTCGAGCGAGCCCAGCCGCTGGCGGGCCTCGGCGGCGCTGGCCGCCGTCGAGACGCGGAAGTCGTTGCGCGACAGGAAGTTCTTCAGCAGCTCGCGCAGGCGCGTGTCGTCGTCGACGACCAGGATGTGCGACTTGTCGGACGAGGCGTCCATCGCGCCTAGCGGCCGCCGCCGCGCACCCGCTTGTCGACCACGGCGCGTTCGGCTGGGTCGAGCAGGCCGAGCAGGACCTTGCGGAAGCCTTCGACCGCGTCGGCGCCGGTCTCGCGATAGGCGCGGGCGAAACGCGTGCTCTGCTTGTCGGTCAGGTCGCGCTCGAGCTTCACGCCCTTTTCGGTGAGCCACAGCAGCCGCTCGCGGCGGTCGCGCGCGCCGCTCTTCTGCTCGACATAGCCCTGCTCGATCAGGTCCTTGAGCACGCGGCTGATCGACTGCTTGGTCACCTTCAGGATCGACAGAAGGTGGCCGACCGTGTGGCCGGGATGGCGGCCGATGAAATAGATGGCGCGGTGATGGGCGCGACCGAGCTGGTAGCGCTTGAGCTGCTGGTCCGACTCGAAGGTGAAGTCGCGGTAGGCATAGAACATCAGCTCGATGCCCTGCCGCAGCTCTTCGTCGCGCAGGAACAGGGGGTTGGCAGGCGCTCGCGATTCCACGCTCCATTTATAGAGCGGGCGCGCTGCGTTGACACCCCGGGGAAGCCGGTGTTACCGGCCGCGACCGACATTTTCTTTCTCCCTGCGAGTTCTCATGCTGACCGTCCATCACCTCGGCAAGTCGCAATCCGAACGCATCGTCTGGCTCTGCGAGGAGCTGGGCCTTTCCTACGAGCTCAAGGTCCACGACCGCGATCCCACGACGCGGCTGGCGCAGGCCGACTACAAGGCGCTGCATCCGATCGGCGCTGCGCCGGTGATCCGCGACGGCGACGTGCTGTTGGCCGAATCCGGCGCCATCGTCGAGTACATCGCGGCGAAGTATGGAAAGGGCCGGCTGGTGCTGACACCCGACCATCCCGACTACGCGCAGTTCGTCTACTGGCTGCACTTCGCCAATGGCACGCTGCAGCCGGCGATGGGCCGCAACATGATCCTCGGCCGCCTGAACCTGCCGGCCGACAATCCGACGCTGCGCGCCATGAAGGGCCGTCTCGATCTCGCGCTCGGCCTGGTGGAGCAGCGTCTTGCCAAGGCCGAATGGTTCGCCGGCAGGGAATTCACGACGGCCGACATCATGATCGTGTTCTCGCTCACGACCATGCGGTTCTTCCTGCCGCTCGATCTCAAGCCTTACCCGGCGATCCTCGCCTACCTGCAGCGGGTCGGGAAACGCGACGCCTACCGCCGCGCCATGGCCAAGGGCGACCCGGGCATGGAGCCGCTGCTCACTTAGATATTCCCGCCGATTCAATGGCTTGGTCAGTCGTATTGACAATGTCAGTACTATTGACCTATTTGGGTAGATAGTTGTGTTTCAACTGTCTGTAAAGACCCATTCGGAATCATCCGAGAGAGAATATCGCAATGTCCTTAACCATGGATGATCGTGACGGCTTCATCTGGCTGGACGGAAAGCTCGTGCCGTGGCGCGAGAGCCGCATGCACGTGCTGACCCACGCGCTTCACTACGGCTCCGCCGTCTTCGAGGGCGAGCGCATCTACGACGGCCGCGTCTTCCGGCTCGCTGCGCACAGCGCGCGCCTGATCCGCTCGGCGCGACTGCTCGACTACGACCTGCCGTGGTCGCGCGAGGAGATCGACGAGGCGACACGCGCCGTCGTGAAAGCGAACAAGCTCTCGATCGGCTACATCCGCCCGATCGCCTGGCGCGGCTCGGAAGTGCTGGGCGTGTCGGCGATCGGCACGACGGTCCATCTCGCCATCGCGCCGTGGGCGATGGAGGGGCGTCTCTCGGTGCAGGCGCGCGACTCTGGCATCAACGTCACCATGGCGCGCTATCGCCGGCCGTCGCCGGAGACTGCGCCGGGCCACGCCAAGGTCGCCGGCCTCTACGTCATCTGCGGCATCGAGAAGGACCGCGCGCTGAAGGCGGGCTTCGACGATGCGCTGATGCTCGACTGGCAGGGCCGCATCGCCGAGACGACCGGCGCCAACATCTTCCTGGTGATCGCCGGCAGGCTGGTGACGCCGACGCCGCACAACTTCCTGGATGGCATCACGCGCCGTGCCGTGATGGGCATGGCGGAGAAGCGTGGCTGGACGGTCGAGGAGCGCGACGTGATGCCCGAGGAGCTGGGCGATGCCAGCGAGGTCTTCCTCTGCGGCAGCGCCGCCGAGATCGTGCCGGTCGGCTCGGTCGACAAGCACAACTACCAGGCGGGGCCTGTCGCCAAGACCTTGATGGCCGACTTCCAGAAGCTTGTCCGCGAGCCGGACAGCGAGGGCTTCGGCGAATCCCGGCATCTGATGGCCGAAACGGCTCAGGCCGCCTGACCTTGACATAAGGGGCTTCGATCCCCTTTTCTCGGAGACGTCCGAGGGGTGTCCGTTCTCTGCATGGAGGCCGGGCTGAGACAGCCGCTGCGGCTGAACCCTTTGAACCTGATCCGGATCATGCCGGCGAAGGAACGGGAGTCTGCCAGTGGGTCGTTCAACAATTTCCGTGATCGGTGCCGGTGTCGCAGGCCTCGCCTGCGCCGCCGAGCTGAGCGCGCGCGGCTTCGCCGTCGAGGTGCTGGAGCGCGCCGCGGCCCTGGGCGAGGGCGCCTGCTCGTGGAAGGCGGGCGGCATGCTGGCGCCGTGGTGCGAGGCGGCGACCACGGACGAAGCCGTTGCGCGGCTCGGTGCGCCGTCGATCGGCTGGTGGCAGCGACATTTCCCCGGAACGGTGAGCAACGGCAGTCTCGTCGTGGCGTCGGCGCGGGATGGAGCCGACCTGACGCGCTTTGCGCAACGCACATCGCGTCACGGATGGATAGATGGCGAGCGGCTGGCGGCGCTGGAGCCCGACCTCGCGGGCCGCTTCCGGCGCGCGCTGTTCTTTCCTGACGAAGCCCATCTCGACCCGCGCAAGGCGCTGGCCGCGCTGGCGGCGACGCTCGCGGCACGCGGTGTGCCGATCCGCTTCGGCGTGGAAGCCGAACTCGGATCGGCGAGCGGTGACTTCGTCGTCGATTGCCGTGGGCTGGCAGCGCGCGAGGCGCTGCCCGATCTTCGCGGCGTTCGCGGCGAGATGCTGGTTATCCGCACGCACGATGTCGCCCTCTCGCGAACGCTGCGCCTGCTGCATCCGCGCATCCCGCTTTACATCGTGCCGCGCGGCGAGGGGCTCTTCATGGTGGGCGCCACCATGATCGAGAGCGAGGAGCGTCGCGCCGTCAGCGTGCGCTCCGCCGTCGAATTGCTGAATGCGGCCTACACGCTGCACCCGGCCTTCGGCGAGGCCGAGATCGTCGAGCTGGCGGCTGACCTCAGGCCGGCCTTTCCCGACAATCTGCCGCAGGTGCGGCGGTCCGGCCGCGTGCTGCACGCCAACGGGCTTTTCCGGCACGGCTTCCTGCTCGCGCCCTGGCTGGCGGGCGAGGTGGCGGATGCGGTTCTCCAGGAGACGAGAGATGAAGATCTTCCTGAACGACGACGCGCATGAGGTCGAGGCGGCGACGCTCGCCGCCGCGCTGGAGTCGCTGGGCTTCGGCGGCCGCAAGATCGCGACGGCGGTGAACGGCCGCTTCGTTGCCGCCGCGGCGCGGCCACGCACTGCCCTGGCCGACGGCGACCGGATTGAGGTCGTCGCGCCCATGCAGGGAGGCTGACCGTGTCGTCCTTCTACGGCGTCGAGCTGAAATCGCGCCTGCTGCTCGGCACGTCGCGCTATCCCTCGCCTGCGGTGCTGGAGCGCGCGGTCAAGGCGTCGGGCGCCGAGGTCGTCACCGTGTCGCTGCGCCGCGAGAGCGGCACCGGCCGCGCCGGCCAGAGCTTCTGGTCGCTGATCCAGTCGCTCGGCGTGCGCGTGCTGCCCAACACGGCGGGCTGCCATTCGGTGAAGGAGGCGGTGACGACCGCCCACATGGCGCGCGAGCTGTTCGACACCAGGTGGATCAAGCTCGAGGTGATCGGCGAGGCCGACACCCTGCAGCCCGACGTGTTCGGCCTGGTCGAGGCCGCGCGCATCCTCTCGGAGGACGGGTTCGAGGTGTTCCCCTACACGACCGAGGACCTGGTCGTGGCCGACCGCCTGGTCGAAGCGGGCTGCCGGGTGCTCATGCCGTGGGGCGCGCCGATCGGCTCGGCGCGCGGGCTGAACAACGTCTACGGCCTGCGCTCGCTGCGCGCGCACTTCCCCGATATCCCGCTGGTGGTCGATGCGGGCCTCGGCGTGCCGTCGCATGCGGCGGCGGCGATGGAACTGGGCTATGACGCGGTGCTGCTCAACACGGCCGTGGCCGAGGCGGGGGATCCGGTCGAAATGGCGCGCGCCTTCGCGCTGGCTGTCGAGGCGGGGCACGCCGCGTTCCGCGCGCGGCCGCTGGAACCACGCGACATGGCGGTGCCCTCGACGCCGGTGATCGGCAAGGCCGCGCTCGGAGATTAGGCGATGCTCGATCCCTTCTATCCCGTCGTTCCCGACTCGGGCTGGGTGGCCAAGCTGGTGCCCGTCGGCACCAAGCTGATCCAGCTTCGCCTCAAGGACCAGCCCGAGGCCGAGGTGCGCCGGCAGGTGCGCGAGGCCAAGGATGTTTGCGCCCGTCACGGCGCGCAGCTCGTCGTCAACGACTACTGGCAGGCCGCGATCGACGAGGGCTGCGACTACATTCATCTCGGCCAGGACGATCTGGTCGATGCCGACGTGAAGGCGATACGCCGCGCCGGTATCCGCATCGGCGTCAGCACGCACGATCACGCCGAGCTGGAGAAGGGCCTCGCGGTCGATCCCGACTACGTGGCGCTGGGGCCGATCTATCCGACCAAGCTGAAGCAGATGCCGTGGGCGCCGCAGGGCACCGAGAAGCTTCGCAAGTGGAAGAAGCTGATCGGCGCCCGGCCGCTGGTCGCCATCGGCGGCCTGACCCTGGAGCGTGCGCTGCTCTGCCTGAAGTCGGGCGCCGACATCGC
>CAYRBQ010000295.1:0-5406 GCA_964422305.1 uncultured Reyranella sp.
GGCGCCTACCGGCTCGCGCTCGACTGGTCGGAGAAGCGCGAGCAGTTCGGCCGGCCGATCAACGAGTTCCAGGGCCTGCAGTGGAAGCTCGCGGACATGTCGATCAAGCTCGCCGCCTCGCAGGCGCTGGTCTACAACGCCGCGCGCTCGGGCGAAGGAGGCTTCCCTGACATGCTGATGGCGGCCCAGGCCAAGGTCTTCACCTCCGAGAGCGCCATCCAGGTCGTGAACGACGCGCTGCAATTCTTCGGCGCCCGCGGCTACAGCCGCGAGCTGCCGCTGGAGCGCATGGCGCGCGACGTCCGCATGTTCACGATCGGCGGCGGCACGGCCGAGGTGCTCCGTAACGTCGTGGCCGGCGCGCTCCTCAAGAAGAAATTGCCGCAGACCCGCGACGGCTGGAGCCAATGAGTTCTCGCACGTCGTGCAGGTCGGTCACGACGGTCGTACAGAGCCGCCGGATCTCCTCGGTCGGCTGAACCAGGTCCGGCACCATCACCGCCATCATGCCGGCCGCAGCGGCGGACCGGATGCCGTTGAACGAGTCCTCCAGCGCCAGGCAATGGCGCGGATCGACGTTCATCCGCTGCGCCGCCATCAAATAGGGATCGGGTGACGGCTTGCCGTTCTCGTAGTCGCCGCTGGCCACGACATGATGAAAGCGATCGACGAGCTTGTGGGCGCCGAGGTGATGGCCGACGGTCTTGTGCGACGACGAGGTGGCGATAGCGCGCGGCAGCGCCAGGTCGTCCAGGAATGCCAGCAGCTCGACGGTACCCGCCTTCATCTCCAGCTCGCTGTCGGCCAGCACGCGGAAATGCGCGATCCAGACGTCGGCGAGCCGGTCGACCGGGTAGTTCTCTCCATAACGATCGAACAGCATGCGCCGGCTGAGCGCCCACGGCGTGCCGATCAGGTTCTCGAAGACCTCGGGGTGCATCTCGCAGCCGACTTCGACCGAGGCCGTGCCGAGGGCCTTCTGGTAGAGGCGCTCGGTATCGAACAGCAGGCCGTCCATGTCGAACACGACGGCGAGAGGAGCCCGCGGCAGCTTCATCATCGCCCTGAAGTCGTCGAGGCCCAGCCGTCACCCTTGCGGGTGAGGCGCACGACCTGGCGCTTGCCGCCCTTGCCCTGCGGGTCCTCGCAGGTGGCGCTCACCATCGTGTTGCCCTCCCACACGAGCTTGCAGTCGCCGAGCGTACAGGGAAGCTGGACCTTCGCCTCCTCCTTCGGCCGCTCGCCCGACATGCTGAGGATGGCGAACTCCTCCTTGCCGTTCAGCAGATCGCACACCGAGTAGGCGAAGCGCGCGCGGTCGGGCGACCAGATCGGACGACCGGGGACCGTGTAGACCTTGCCGGTCTTGCGCATCACCAGGGCATAGAGGTGATCCTCGTAGAAGTAGGTCCGCACGATGTGGAACCCGCCCGACTGGTCCCACCGCTCGTAGATATAGAAGTGCAGGTCGTCGCCGTAGGCGCAGTCCGAGAGCGTCAGCACCCTGCCGCCGTCGATCGCGATGTAGAGTCGGTCGAGCACGCGCCAGACGTCGCGGTCGTTGGCGTAGCGCGGCTTCTCCTCGGCCCAGCGCGTCGCATTGTCCGGCGGCGTATGGCTGCTCCACTCGCGCCATTGCTCGACGTCGTTCCAGGACTCGGCCTTGCAGGCACCGGGTGGCGCCCAGGGGTCCTGCGCCAAGGCCGGCGCAGAGGTAAGAACGATGACAGCAAGGCAAAGCAGGCGCGCAAACATACAGAAGCCCCTACATCGGATGCTTCAGCATAGTCTCAAGACAGACGAAAGGCAGCGCTGCCGGGGCGCCTCACGACTCGTCCAGAAGCCGCTCCCAAAGCTGTTCGATGTGCGGATTGCCTGGATTCAGAGCGCGCGCCACCGCGACATCGGCTACTGCATCACCGATTTTTCCCTGCCGCCTTAGGAGCTGGGCGCGTCCGAAATAGGCAGTGGTATTGGAGCGATTCAGGTCAATGGCACGGCCAAAGTCAGAAAGTGCCATCACATCATTGCCCGCCATGGAGTAGACCAAGGCCCGATTCGCGTAGCCACGATCGTAGGCTGGATCTTGGCGGATGGCCTCGCTCAGGTCCGTCAGAGCAAGCTCAGTCAGCTCGGCCATGCCATGAGCGATGCCCCGGTTGATAAGGGCGTCCACCCTAATTTCTGCTGTCACCGCGGCTGACGACAATACGGTCGTGCAGCTCTCGATATATCGCTCCTCGAACGAAGGTGGCCCTTGGGCGATCTCAAGTGCTTCTTCGAGGGTCATGTTACAACTATAGAAATATCTCTTTCTGTATCAATAAACTATCAGTGGTATTCTTCAGCCTATCCGGATTGATCCGAGCATAGTCTCCAGGCTGACCGAGCGCAGCGTCGCTTCGGCGATCTCGTCGACTTCGGCCAGCACGCGTTGCAGGGCGCGGCCGATCTCCGTTTCCTCGCCCGGCGCCCTGGCCCGGCTGCCGGGGGCAGGCTCGAACAGCGCCACGATATCCATCAAGGTCGTACGGCGGCGGTTGCCGGTGAAGCGATAGCCGCCGGCCGCGCCGCGCCCGCCCTGCACCAGGCCGGCGCCGGCCAGCGTGCGCAGGACCTTGGCGAGATGATGCGTGGAAACGCCGAACCGTTCGGCGAGGTCGGCCGCCGACAGCGTGCGGTCGGGATCGCGCGCCAGCTCCAAGGTCGCGTAGAGGCCGAGGCGCGTACCGGTCTGGAGCTTCACGGCAGCTCCTTGTCCAATTGCAGCGAGGGACCGGCGACCATGCCCTGGGCGCGGAAGAAGGAGAGGATCAGATGGTCCTTGCGGTCGACCAGCGTGCGCACACGAGTCACGCCCTGCGCCTTGAAGCGCGCCGCGAGTGCGGCGAACAGTGCGCTGCCGACGCCCTTCAGGCGCGTCTTCGGATCGACTTGAATGGCGAACACCCAGCCCGCGGCCGGCTGGCCGAACTCCCAGGCACGGACCTCGCCGGCGATGAAACCCGCCAGCGCTCCCTTGTCGGTTTCGGCAACCAGGAAGTCGCGCTCCGGCCCCAGCATGTCCTTCCAGTAGCCCGGCTTGCGGGCGCCGGTCAGGCGTGCGTCGAGCGCTGAAATTGCTGCCAGATCAGAGGCTTGGGCCGGGCGGATCGCAACCATTTGTGGTCGACTAGAATGATCTTGCAGCGGTGAAAGTAAATAGGTATTTCAGTACCGAATTACGTAAATCAGGGAACTGCCGATGGCTCCGATCGACTTCCGCACCTCCCCGGACAAGTACCGGCACTGGAAGCTCGCCCTGGAGAATGGCGTCGCCTACCTCACGATGGACGTGAACGAGGATGGCGGCCTCAGGCCCGGCTACAAGCTGAAGCTCAACAGCTATGACCTCGGCGTCGACATCGAGCTGGCCGATGCCGTGCAGCGCCTGCGCTTCGAGCATCCCGAGATCGGCGCGGTGGTGATCCGCTCGCAGCGCGACCGCATCTTCTGCTCCGGCGCCAACATCAACATGCTCGGGCTCTCGACGCACGACCATAAGGTGAACTTCTGCAAGTTCACCAATGAGACGCGGCTGGCCATCGAGGACGCCACCGAGCATTCGGACCAGACCTACATCTGTTCGATCAACGGCATCGCCGCCGGCGGCGGCTACGAGCTGGCGCTGGCGTGCGAGCAGATCCTGCTGGCCGACGACGGCTCGAGCGCGGTGTCGCTGCCCGAGTTGCCGCTGCTCGCCGTGCTGCCCGGAACAGGTGGTCTCACGAGGCTCGTGGACAAACGCCTGGTGCGCCGCGACCACGCCGACTTCTTCTGCACCACCGCCGAGGGCATGCGCGGCAAGCGCGCCCAGCAATGGCGCCTGGTCGACAGGCTGATCCCGCCCAGCAAGCTCACCGACGAGACGAGGAAGATCGCCGAGGAGGTCGCGGCCAAGTCGAAGCGGCCGAAGGATGCCAAGGGCATCGCGCTGCCTGCCGTGGAGCGCACGATCGAGGGCGATTCGCTGCGCTACGGCCACCTCACCGTGGAGATCGATCGCGAAGGCCGCTCGGCACGATTCAAGATCGCCGGTCCCGCCGCCCCGCCGCCGGCCGACATCCATGCCGCCGGCACCGCCTTCTGGCCGCTGGCGCTGGCGCGCGAGCTCGACGACGCGATGATGCATCTGCGCCTCAACGAGACCGAGATCGGTACCTGGGTGCTGACCAGCCAGGGCGACGCCGCTCTGGTCGAGGCCTACGACGAGGTATTGGCGAAGAACGGTGACGACTGGCTGGTGCGCGAGATCGTGCTCTACTGGAAGCGCACCCTGAAGCGCCTCGACGTCTCCTCGCGCAGCCTGATCGCGCTGGTCGAGCCGGGCTCGTGCTTCGCCGGCACCCTGTTCGAGCTCGTGCTGGCGGCCGACCGCTCCTACATGCTGGACGGCGTGTTCGAAGGCTCGAACCTGCCGGCCGCGACCGTGAAGCTGACCGACATGAACTTCGGTCCCTACCCGATGGGCAACGGGCTGACGCGGCTCGCCACGCGTTTCCTCGCCGAACCCAAGCACGTCGACGAGCTGAAGGGCGAGATCGGCGAGGCGCTGGACGCGCAGGCGGCCGATGAGGCAGGCCTCGTCACCTTCGCGCCCGACGACATCGACTGGGAGGACGAGGTACGGCTGGCCGTCGAGGAGCGCGCGGGCTTCTCGCCCGACGGGCTGATCGGCATGGAGGCCAACCTGCGCTTCCCCGGCCCCGAGACGATGGAGACCAAGATCTTCGCGCGGCTGTCGGCCTGGCAGAACTGGATCTTCCAGCGGCCGAACGCGACGGGACCGGAGGGCGCGCTGAAGCTCTACGGCACCGGCAAGCAATCCAAGTACGACCGGAAGCGGGCATAGGAGGCATCCATGGCGATCGACTACAGCCAGCTCATTCCCAACAACGTCGACCTCTCGAGCGACCGCCGCCTGCAGCGTGCGCTGGAGAACTGGCAGCCGCGCTTCCTCGACTGGTGGAAGGATCTCGGCCCCGACGGCACGTCGAACTTCGACGTCTACCTGCGCACCGCGATCTCGACCGACGCCAACGGCTGGGCCCATTTCGGCCACGTGAAGATGCCGGAGTACCGCTGGGGCATCTTCCTCGCCGAGCGCGACCCCGACCGACAGATCGCCTTCGGCGACAACAAGGGCAGGCCCGCCTGGCAGGACGTTCCCGGCGAGCTGCGCTCGACCCTGCGCCGCCTGATCGTGACCCAGGGCGACACCGAGCCCGCCTCGGTCGAGCAGCAGCGGCTGCTCGGCAAGACCGCGCCCTCGCTCTACGACCTGCGCAACCTGTTCCAGGTCAATGTCGAGGAAGGCCGCCACCTGTGGGCGATGGTCTACCTGCTGCACGCCTATTTCGGCCGCGA
>CAYRBQ010000296.1:0-5402 GCA_964422305.1 uncultured Reyranella sp.
GACGTGCTCGACGGCGGCCTCAAGGACAGGATGGCCAAGTGGTAGTAGCCGGCGCCGATGGCTGCCGCGCCGGCTGGGTCATCTGCCGGCGCGACGACAGCGGCGTCCTCGATATACGAGTCGTGAAGACCCTCGCAGAAGCCTGTGAGGGTCTTTCCGTTCTGGCGGTCGACATGCCGATCGGCCTTTGCGACACGCCGCTACCCGGCCGTGCCTGCGAGGCGGCTGCGCGTGCCCTGATGCCCGGCAAGGCGAGTTCCGTGTTTCCTACGCCCTGCCGCCCTGCCCTCGCCTGCCTCACCCATGCGGACGCCAACGCAACGAGCCGCAAGCTGGGCAAGGGCCTGAACCAGCAGACCTTCCATCTCTTTCCCAAGATGCGCGAGATCGACGCGCTGATGCGCGGCAGCGCCAGGCTCCGCCGCCTCGTGCACGAAGCCCATCCCGAGCTTGCGTTCACGCGCATGAACGGCGGCAAGCCGGTGCTCGCCAAGAAGCGCCAGCCCGACGGCTTCGCCCGGCGCCTGAAGCTGCTTGCGAAGCACGGATTGAGATGGACACCGCAGCCGATCGCCGGCGCGGCGCGCGACGACGTGCTCGATGCGATGGCGGTCTGCCGGACGGCGATGCTGATCGCCGATGGGATGGCGACGCGCCTCGGACCGGCGCGGGAACGCGACCGCTACGGGCTGCCGATGAACATCTGGTACTGAGCTATTCCGGCTTGATCCCCGCCGCCTGCAGCACCGGCACCCAGATCGGCTCCTGCACCTTCAGCCAGTCGCCGAGTTCCTTCGGTGTGCCGCCCATGGCGACGAAGCCGCGCTTCTTCAGGTCTTCCTTGCCCTCCGGCGTCGCCACGGCGGCGTTCAGGGCCTGGTTGAGCTTCGCGACCACCGGCGCCGGTGTGCCCGTGGGCGCCAGCAGCGTGTAGACGATCGTGCCGTCGACATCGCCCGCACCCAGCTCCTTGAAGGTGGGAACGGTCGGCGCCACCGACGAGCGCTCCAGGGAAGCCATGCCGTAGGGCTTGAGCTTGCCCGCCGCGATCTGCGGCGCGACGCTGGTGATGCTCGACATGCCGAGCTTGATGTGGCCGCCCAGGAGGTCGGTGACCAGCGGACCGGTACCGCGGAACGGCACATGGGTCAGCTTGAGGCCGTTCATCATGGCGAACTGCTCGGTCGAGAGGTGCATCGGCGTCGTGAGTCCCGCGGTGCCGTACTGCACCGAGCCCGGCGCCGCCTTGGCGGCCGAGATGATGGCCTTGAGGTCGGCCCACGGCGCGTCGGCGCTGCCGACCAGCACCGACTCCTGCTTGGCGATGAAGCCGATCGGCACGAAGGCGGTATTGGAGTCGAAGCCCAGCTTGGCGACCGTGTAGGGATAGAGCGGCAGGTTGTTGGCGCTGACCACCATCCAGTGGCCGTCCGCCGGCTGCTTGGCGACGAACTCGTGGGCGATGCTGCCGCCGCCGCCGCCCTTGTTGTCGACCACGATGGTGCCGCCCAGCGACTTCTGCATCGGCTCCTGGATGGCGCGCGCCAGCGCATCGGTCCCGCCGCCTGGCGGGAAGGGCACGACCACGTGCACAGGCTGCGAGGGAAAAGTTTGGGCGCGAGCGCCCATGGTTCCCGACACGGCGACCGCCGTTGCCGCGCCGACGAATACACGACGTTGCATGTTTCCTCCTGGGCCAACCCTGTTTCGGATCGTGCCGTTGAAGGAAGCCTATCGTCGTTTCAGCTCTTGCGCATCCAGCCTCACGGCGCGCGTGCGGAATCACATTCCGTCAGACCATGCCCAGCGCGTGCTTGTAAGTATCGAGCAGCGTCTCCTGCTCGGCGCGGTCGGCCGCATCCATCGAGCGGAGCGACACGATCTTGCGCATGGTCTTGACGTCGTAGCCGACGCCCTTGGCCTCGCTGTAGACATCCTTGATGTCGCCGCCGATCGCCTTGCGCTCTTCCTCGAGCTTCTCGATGCGCTCGACGAAGCTCTTCAGGCGGTCTGCCGAAATCGGCCCGGCCTTGGTCTTCTTCGAAATGGCGCTTCCGTCCGGCATGTCTGCTACTCCCTGGTCCCGACGGCCGGACCATAGGAGCAGCACCGGTGTCGGCTCAATGACGGCAAGCGGATGAAAGACGGGGATAACGGGGACGCCACGGGAGGCGGTCAGCCGTGCCCCTAACCGTGCTTGTGCTGAGCCTTGTCGAAGGCCTTCTCCTGGTCGCCGGAGGCCTCCTTCTGGTGCTTGGCCTTCCACTCCTCGTAGGGCATCCCGTAGACGATCTCCCGGGCCTTGGGATCGGCGATTTCGATGCCCTGCTTGCCGGCTTCCTCGCGATACCAGCGCGACAGGCAGTTCCGGCAAAAGCCGGCCAGGTTCATCAGGTCGATGTTCTGGACATCGGTGCGCTCCTGCAGGTGCGATACCAGACGCCGGAAAGCGGCAGCCTCGAGTTCGGTGCGGGTCTTGTCGTCCATGAGGCTCTCCTCGGGTCGCTTGTTCGCCCGATTATATGGGCTCAGGCCAATGCCATCGCAACGGCGGCGGAGATCGGGCCGGCCAGCCGGCGGCCCCAGGCCCGGGCGTCGTCCGGTGTGGCGATGAGATCCTGCCGCACTTCCAGCGAGCCGTGCGGGATCGCGCGCGGCCTCGCATGCGCGGTCAGCGTGTATTCGTAGGATGCGCGCGCCGAATAGGGCTCGTTGTCGCCGACCACCAGCGAGGGATCGCGGCGCAGCTCGGCGAGCAGAGGTTCGGGCAGACGCGGATCGTCGTTCCACAGCACGCCCACGTGCCAGGGCCGCACGAAGCCCTTCATCACCGGCGTGAAGCTGTGCATCACCAGCATGCAGATCCTGCGGCCGCCGTCGGTCATCGCATCGAGCAGGCGATCGACCTCGTGATGATACGGCCAGAAGCAAGCCGCCGCTCGCGCGTCGACCTGCTCCTTGGTGAGGCCCTTGTTCGCCGGCACCTCCGTCCCGTCACTGACTTCAGGCGTCGAGCCTTCGCCACCCGGCCAGCGGTTGCAGTCGATCACCAGCCGCGAGTAACCCGAGGCGACGAGTGGCGCGTCGAGGACCTTCGAGAGCTCGGTGGCGGAGTCGAGGCCACCGATATCCCAGCCGATGTGACGCGACAGCTCGGGGCCCGGAATGCCGAGATCGCCCAGCGCCGTCGGCACCGCCTTGCTGGCATGATCGCAAAGCAGCAGAAGTGGCGCCTTGCCCTTCTCGTTGAACGTGGAAAACGGCGGCGGATCGCCGGGACCGAGAAGCGACGCGGGCAGTTGCATCGCGCCCCTATAGTGCGAAGATCGCGCAAATGAAAGATGCCGACGCCCGCGCCCTGCTGCGCGCCATGTTCGACGCAGCCCTCGCCGTCGCCCGTCCTTCCACCTGCCTCGCGCCCTATATCGCCGGGTTGAAGCCGCCGAAGGGGCGGACCGTCGTCATCGGTGCCGGCAAGGCGAGTGCGGCCATGGCGAAGGCCGTCGAGGACCAATGGCGGCATCCGCTCGAGGGCCTCGTCGTCACCCGTTACGGGTACGGCGAGGCCTGCAAACGCATCGAGATCGTCGAAGCCTCGCATCCCGTGCCCGACCACAAGGGTCGCGAAGCCGCCGAGCGCATCTTCCGCAAGGTCCAGGGCCTGTCGCCGGACGATCTCGTGCTCTGCCTGATCTCGGGCGGCGCCTCGGCGCTCCTCTCGCTGCCGACGCCGGGCCTCAGCCTCGGCGACAAGCAGGACGTCAATCGCGCGCTGCTGAAGTCCGGCGCAACCATCACCGAAATGAACACGGTGCGAAAGCACCTCTCCATGATCAAGGGTGGCCGTCTCGCCATCGCCGCGCAGCCGGCGCGCGTGCTCTCCTGGCTGATCTCCGACGTGCCCAACGACGACCCTGGCGTCATCGGCTCGGGCCCCACCGTCGCCGACAAGACGACCTTCGCCGACGCGCTCGCCGTGCTGGCGAAGTATCGCATCGCGCCGCCCGCCAACGTGATGGCGCATCTCGAAGCCGGCGCCGCGGGCAAGGTCGACGAGACGCCCAAGCCCGGCGATCCGCGTCTCGCCAATGCCGAGACGATCATGGTCGCAACACCGAAGCGTTCTCTCGAGGCGGCTGCCGTTGTCGCCAAGAAGCACGGCTGCGAGATCGTGCTGCTGGGAGACAATCTCGAAGGCGAGGCGCGCGAGCTGGGCGCCGCGCATGCGAGACAGGCGCTCGAGTTCGCAAAGCGTGGCGGCAAGCCGGTGGCGATCCTGTCCGGCGGCGAGACGACGGTGACGGTGCGCGGCAAAGGCCGTGGCGGCCGCAACGTCGAATATCTGATGGCAGAGGCCATCGCCGCGAACGGCACCCCCGGCATATGGGGTCTGGCGGCCGACACGGACGGAGTCGACGGAGCCGAAGACATCGCTGGTGCCGTTTTCACGCCCGACACGCTGGCGCGCGCGCGCGCTAAGGGCCGCGATCCGCAGACCATGCTCGACGACAATGACGGCCACGGCTTTTTCGAAATACTCGGCGACGGGCTTGTCACCGGGCCGACGCGCACCAACGTCAACGACTTCAGGGTCACCTTGATCGCGCCATGACCACCTATCCGGGTTCCTGCCACTGCGGCGCCGTGCAGATCGCACTCACCTCGGAGAAGAAGCCCGAGGAGATGCGGGTCGGCCGCTGCGCCTGCAGCTTCTGCCGCCGCCACGGCGCCCGCACGATGGGCGATCCAGGCGGCTCGGTCGAATTCCGTGCCCAGCCGGGCGCCCTCTCCCGCTACCGTTTCGGCCTCGGCATCACCGACTATCTGCTCTGCGCCAGGTGCGGCGCCTATGTCGGCGCGGCGATGTCGGACGATGACGGCAGGGTCATCGGCATCGTGAACGTCAATTCGCTCGATATTCGCGATACGTTCGAGGCCGCGCCACCGCTGCATGTCTATGAGGGCGAGGACGAGGCCCGCCGGCGCGCGCGGCGCCGAAAGTTCTGGATGCCGACGACCGTCATCGCCTAACGTCGTCCCATGGCCATTCTCGGAGTGATCGCCGACGACTTCACCGGCGCAACCGACATCGCGGGCATGCTGGTCAAGGGCGGCATGCGCACCCTCCAGACGATCGGCGTGCCGGCGAAGGGAGCGATTCCCGACGACGTCGACGCGGTCGTGGTCGCACTCAAGACCCGCTCGATCGCCGCCAAGGACGCGGTCGCCCAGTCGCTCGACGCACTGAAGGCGTTGCAGGCGGCGGGGTGCGTCCGCTTCTTCTTCAAATACTGCTCGACGTTCGACTCGACCGACGCGGGCAACATCGGCCCGGTGGGCGATGCGCTGCTCGAAGCGCTGAAGGCCAAGCAGGCGATCAACTGCCCGGCCTTCCCCGAGAA
>CAYRBQ010000297.1:0-5385 GCA_964422305.1 uncultured Reyranella sp.
CTTCGGTCGAGACGACGGAAGACACCATATGCGATCGCCCTACGCTTCGGGGGAGGTGGAGAACTCCGGATTCCTCGATCTCGGCACTAAGGCAGGACGAGGTCGATGGTGGCGGTCCATACCGGCAGCGGCAGCGTCTCGCGAGCGGCGAGGTTGGCCGGCAGGGACGCGCGGTCTTTCGCCTTGGCGAAGGGCAGCACCAGCGGCACGCGCACGCCGAACACGGCGTCGCTGTCGAGATGCCTGTCGTCGTCGGGGAAGAACATGGTGATCAGCGGCTTGCGGCCCGGCGCGTGGATCATCATGTGCAGGTGCGCCGGCCGCCAGGCGTCGCGGCCCAGCGCGCGCAGCATGTCGCCGGCCGGGCCGTCATAGGGCACCTGGTAGGAGACGGGCCGCACGGTCGAGAAGGCGAAAGTGCCGTCGTCGGCGACCTTGAGCCGTGCGTGATAGTTGGTCGGCGCCTGCTCGGGGTCCTGCTGGGCATAGAGGCCGTTGCCGGCGTTCTGCCAGAGCGCCAGCACGGTGCCCCTGGCGGGCTTGCCTTTCTCATCGACAACCTTGCCGCTCACCACCAGCGGCTCGCCCTCCTGGCCGCGCCACAGGTCGCCGCCGTTGGGCAGCTCGGGCGCGTTCTCGATCAGGAAGGGCCCCAGCAGCGAGGACGTCGTGCCGGCGTCGGTCGTGTTGACCATGTCGACCAGCGAGGAGACGCCCAGCAGGTCGGAGAGGAGGATGAACTCGTTGCGCTTGTCGTCGGTGAACTTCGCGGCCCGCGTCAGCACGTCGATCGCCGCCATCCACTCTTCGTGCGTCACCTTGTTCTCGCGCACGAAGCTGTGGAGATGGCCGGCGAGCGAGACCATCAGGTCGCGCGTGCGGGCCGACGGCGCGTCGCGCGCATAGTCGGCGAAAGCCTGCGTGATCGTGCTCGGCGTCAGGTTGCGCATGGGGTCTCCTAGCGCGGCTGTCGAAGGAGGGCGTCGTAGTCGGCGCGCAGCAGCGCGAACAGGAGATGGTCGGCCCAGTGGCCATTGATGCGGAGGTACTGGCGGGCCAGCCCCTCCTCGCGGAAGCCGACCTTGGCGAGGACGGACTTGGACGGCTCGTTGTGCGGCAGGCACGCGGCCTCGAGCCGGTGCAGGCGCAGGTCGTCGAACACGAAAGGGAGCGTCGACCGCAATGCGTCCGTCATCAAACCCTGGCCGGCATAGGGCTGGCCCATCCAGTAGCCGACCGAGGCCGCCTGGGCGACGCCGCGGCGGACGTTGGAGAGGTTGATGCCGCCGACCAGCCGGCGCCCCTCGTTGGTGAAGACGAACAGGCCGTAGGCCTCGCCCGCCCGCCATTCCTTGACCTGCTGGCGCAGCCGGCGGCGGAAATGGTCCCGGCCCAGGGAATCCTCGGGCCAGGTCGGCTCCCAGGGGGTCAGAAAAGCCCGGCTACGGGCCCGCAATTCGGCCCATTCCGGCCAGTCGTCCATCGTCGGGGCGCGCAAAAACACGCGCCGGCCGGCAATCCGGGTCATCCCCGACAGCGATAACGGGACATCGGCAAAGCGGAACATCTTGCGCTATAATATCGTTTCCGAGGAATTCTTGCATGTTTTCCGAGGTTTGACGTAGGAATCTGAGACTGTCCGCCGCGCCCGGTGGTCAACAAATAGCCGCCGCAACGTGGCCTAAGGGCGTATCAATCCCACCTTCAATGTCCGCCGAGGCAGGGGCTGCAATGCAAACGGATGACAAATCGGGCGTCGGCCAGAAGGGCCGCTTCTATCTCACCAAGAACATCTGGGTGCCGCAGGAGCCGCTCGAGAATCTGAACCTGAAGCTCTCCGACATGATCCTGCGCCGCATGCCCAAGCTGCCGCTGGGCGGCGAGGACGCGATCCGGGAGTTCCCGGCCCTGAACGAGCTCAAGAAGAGCCATGACCTGATCATGGCCGACCTCCAGTACCTGCTCAGCCATCACGAGGAAATTCCGACCCTTCACGAGGTCCATCCGCGCGACCTCTACGTGCCGGGCCGCGCTTGGCGCACCTTCCTGCTGAAGCTCTACGGCCACGAGGTGAAGGAGAACATCGCGGCCGTGCCCGACACGATCGCCGCGATCAACCGGATCCCGGGCGTGCATTCGGCACTGTTCTCGATCCTGCACGGTCGCGCCGAGATCGAGCCGCACCGGGGCTCCGCGGCCGGCGTCGTGCGCTTCCACTATCCGCTGATCGTGCCCAAGGAGCCGGAGAAGTGCTGGATCGAGATCGGCGGCCATCACTTCCACTGGGAAGTCGGCGTGCCGCTGGTGTTCGACGACACGCGCGAGCACTGGGTGAAGAACCAGACCGACGAGACGCGGGTGGTGCTCATCATCGACTTCGACGCGCGCATGCCATTCCCGGTCAACCTCTACACCCACTTCCGCTATCACCTGGTGCGCAACAGCACCGAGGTGAAGACGGTGGTGGAGCGCGCCGCGATCGGCGTGCCGCCGCGCGCGACCGAGACCGAGCTGGCTCGGGCGGCGTAACATTGTTCCTCCCCCGTCTGCGGGGGAGGTGTCGCCGTCATCGGCGACGGAGGGGGCATGACCCCATCGCCCTCGTAAGACGAGGGCACTTCAGGTGCTAGGTCGCCTGACGACCTAGCGCCGGCTTCGCGGGATCCGCGAAGGGGAAGAAAGCTAAGAAAACTCCTTCTTCAACATCTCTGCCAGGCGACGGAAGGTCTCCTTCCGCGCCGAGGCGCGTCGCCAGACCAGGCCGATGCGCCGGTGCGGACTCGTACCCGTCAGCGGGCGTACCGCGACGTCGAGGCCGCGCACGATGCCGGCATCGAGCGCCATCTGCGGCATCAGGGTGACCCCCAGCCCGTTGGCCACCATCTGCGCCAAGGTGTGCAGGCTGGTGCCGTTGTAGGCGGTGTTGCGCCGCGCGCTTTCGAGCTCGCAGGCCGCCAGCGCCTGGTCGCGCAGGCAATGGCCCTCCTCCAGCAGCAGCAGGTTCTCGGCCGCAATGTCCCCGGGCGCCGGACGACCGGCGGGATAGACGATCGAGAAGCGGTCCTCGCCGAGGTCCATCACCTCGAGATCGCCCATCGGATAGGGCAACGCCAGCAGCGCGGCGTCGAGCTCGCCCGAGTCGAGCCGCTCGAGCAGGCGCGCGGTCTGGTCCTCGCGCAGGTAGAGCTGCAGTTTCGGGAAAGCCTCGCGCAGCCGCGGCAGCGCGCGCGGCAGCAGGAACGGGCCGATGGTCGGGATGACGCCGAGATGCACAGCGCCCGACATCGGATCGCGCGCCGCCTGCGCCACCTCCATCAGTTCCTCGGCGCCCTGCAGCAGCAGCCTGGCGCGGTCCGCCAGCTCGCGGCCCAAGGCCGTCGGCACGACCGTGCGCTTGGTGCGCTCCAGGACGGCAGCGCCCAGCAACTGCTCCAGCTCCTGGATGCCGGCGCTGAGCGTCGACTGGCTCACGTTGCAGGCGGCCGCCGCCTGGCCGAAGTGGCAGCGATCCACGGCTGCCACGAGATAGCGAAGCTGGCGCAGGGTCGGGGTCGGTCTCATGCAGTCGATGTAATCGCTTTTATCGATTATTCAATTCGCTATTTTTCGCTTCAACCTATCTTAGAACGCTCCTAACTCTTAGTCCGACGCCGGCAAGGTGCCCCCCAGCCGGCGCGTTCATGAGTTTTTACAAGGAGTTAGCGATGTCCCTCATCAACACCGAGATCAAGCCGTTCAAGGCCACCGCCTACCAGAAGGGCAAGTTCTTCGACGTCAGCGACGCCGACCTGAAGGGCAAGGGCAAGTGGTCGGTCGTGTTCTTCTACCCGGCCGACTTCACCTTCGTGTGCCCGACCGAGCTCGAGGACCTGGCCGACAACTATGCCGAGTTCAAGAAGCTGGGCGTCGAGATCTACAGCGTCTCGACCGACACGCACTTCAGCCACAAGGCGTGGGCCGACACGTCGCCCGCGATCAAGAAGATCGAGTACGTGATGGTCGGCGACCCGACCGGCAGGATCACGCGCAACTTCGAGGTGATGATCGAGGAAGCGGGTCTGGCCGATCGCGGCACCTTCCTGGTCGACCCGGACGGCAAGATCCAGATCGTCGAGATCACGGCGGGCGGCATCGGCCGCGACGCCAGGGAGCTGCTGCGCAAGGTCAAGGCCGCCCAGTACGTCCACGCCCATCCCGGCGAAGTGTGCCCGGCGGCGTGGAAGGAAGGCGAGAAGACGCTCGCCCCCAGCCTCGACCTCGTTGGGAAGATCTAACCAAGCCCCCTCACCTGCCCTCTCCCCCCGCACGGGGGAGAGGGACATGCGTTCGGAGTACGTATCATGTTGGACGTTGGCCTGAAGACGCAGTTGCAGGGATACCTCGAACGGCTGACGCAGCCGGTGGAGCTGGTGGCGTCGCTCGACGGCAGCGCGAAGTCCCAGGAGCTGAAGGAGCTCCTGCAGGAGATCGCCACTCTTTCCGACAAGGTCGCCTTCGCCGAGGCCGACGAGGATGCGCGCAAGCCGTCCTTCGCCATCGTGCGGGCCGGCACCGACATCTCGGTGCGCTTCGCCGGCATCCCGATGGGCCACGAGTTCACCTCGCTGGTGCTGGCGCTGCTGCAGGTCGGCGGCCACCCGAGCAAGGAGGCGCAGAAGACGGTCGAGCGGGTGAAGGGCCTCGACGGCGACTACACGTTCGAGACCTACTTCTCGCTCTCCTGCCAGAACTGCCCCGACGTGGTGCAGGCGCTGAACCTGATGAGCGTGCTGAACCCGCGCATCCGCCACACCGCGATCGACGGCGCCCTGTTCCAGGACGAGGTCGAGAAGCGCGGCGTGATGGCGGTGCCGTCGGTGTTCCTGAACAGCCTGCCGTTCGGCCAGGGCCGCATGAGCCTGGAGCAGATCCTGGCCAAGCTCGACACCGGTGCGAGCGAACGCGCGGCCGAGGAGATCGCGGCCAAGGGAGCGTTCGACGTGCTGGTCGTGGGCGGCGGCCCGGCCGGCGCGGCGGCCGCGATCTATGCCGCGCGCAAGGGCATCCGCACCGGCATCGCCTCGGAGCGCTTCGGCGGCCAGGTCCTCGACACGATGGGCATCGAGAACTTCATCTCCGTCTCGCATACCGAGGGCCCGAAGATGGCCGCGGCGCTGGCCGCGCACGTGAAGGACTACGAGGTCGACGTGATGGACCTGCAGGTCGCGGCCAAGCTCGTGCCGGCGGTGCAGCCGGGCGGGCTGGCGGAAGTACAGCTGCAGAACGGCGCCACTCTGAAGGCGAAGACGGTTGTGCTGTCGCCCGGCGCGCGGTGGCGGCAGATGAACGTTCCCGGCGAGGCCGAGTACCGCAACAAGGGCGTGGCCTACTGCCCGCACTGCGACG
>CAYRBQ010000298.1:0-5382 GCA_964422305.1 uncultured Reyranella sp.
GCTCATGTGCGGATAGAGCGCGTAGTTCTGGAACACCATGGCGATGTCGCGGTCCATCGGCGGCAGCTCGTTGACGATGGTGTCGCCGATCAGCACATGCCCCGACGTGATCGATTCGAGCCCGGCGACCATGCGCAAGGTCGTGGTCTTGCCGCAGCCCGAGGGACCGACGAGGACGACGAACTCCTTGTCCTGGATCTCCAGGTTGACGTCCTTCACCGCGTGGACGTTGCCGTCATAGACCTTGTTCACCTGCCGGATGCTGACGCCTGCCATGGCTCCCCCGTTACCCTTTGACCGATCCGGTGAGCCCGGACACGTAGTGCTCGACGAAGAAGGAATAGACCAGCGCCACCGGGATCGAGCCCAAGAGCGCGCCCGCCATCAGCGGGCCCCAGTAGAACACGTCGCCGCGAATGAGCTCGGAGACCACGCCGACCGGCACCGTCTTCTGTTCCGAGGAGGACAGGAACACCAGGGCGTAGATGAACTCGTTCCAGCTCAGCGTGAAGGCGAAGATGCCAGCGGAGAGAATGCCAGGCACGGCAACAGGCAAGACGATGTAGATCATCGCCTTCCAGCGCGACGCGCCGTCGATCCGCGCGCACTCCTCCAGCTCCTTCGGGATCGCCTTGAAGTAGCCCATCATCAGCCAGGTGCAGAACGGGATGAGGAACGTCGGATAGGTCAGGATCAAGGACCACGGCGTGTCGCCGAGCTGGAAGTTCCGGATGATCTCGGCCAGCGGGATGAAGAGCAGGGTCTGCGGCACCAGGTAGGTGATGAAGATCGCCGTGCCGAGCCCTCCGGCATAGGGAAAGTTCAGCCGGGCCAGCGCGTAGCCCGCCAGCACGCCGCAGAACAGCGAGATCAGCGTCGACACCAGTGCGATCAGCATGGTGTTGAACATCCAGCGCGCGAAGCTCGTCTCCTCGAACAGATAGAGGATGTGCTCGAACGTCGGGTTGTTCGTCCAGAACGGCATGTAGTTCACGGCGTTCCACGGCCGGTAGAGCTCGCCGTCCGGCCGGAAGGTCGTGATGATCATCCAGTAGAACGGGAAGAGCAGGACGAACACGAACAGGATCAGCGGAATGTTGTAGAAGACCCACCGTCTCCAGGCTGCGCCTTCGATCATCAGCGGGTCTCCACGCGGCGGATGTAGAGGAGCTGCACCACCACGATGATGAAAAGGAACGGGAACATCGCGAGCGAGATCGCCGCACCTTCGGACAACAACCCCGTGCCGATGCCGAGCTGGTAGGCGTAGGTGGCGAACAGGTGGGTGGCGTTGGCCGGACCGCCGCCGGTCATGACATAGACGAGCTGGAAGTCGGCGAAGGTCTGGATGACCGAGAACAGCACCACCACCAGCGTGACCGGCATGAGCAGCGGCCAGGTAACGTGCCAGAAGCGCTGCCAGGGACGCGCGCCGTCGATGGCGGCGGCCTCGTGCAGCTCGGGGCTGATCGTCTGCAGGCCGGCCAGCAGCGTGATGGCGAAGAAGGGCACGCCGCGCCAGATATTGATGACGATGATCGACGTCATGGCGAGGTCGGGATCGCCCAGCCAGTTGATGCGTTGGGTGATGAAGCCGAGCTGGAACAGCGTCCAGTTGATGACGCTGAAGGTCGGGTCGAACATCCACTTCCAGGCGAATGTCGACAGCACCGTGGGAATGATGAACGGCAGCAGGATGAAGGCGCGGATCAGCGCCTTACCCCTGAAATGCCGATTGAGCAGGATCGCCAGCCACAGGCCGAGCGCCAGCTTGAACACCGTCGTCACGCCCGTATACCAGAACGTGTTCCAGACGGTGGTGCGGAAGATGCTGTCGTTCCAGATCTTCTCGAAGTTCTTCAGGCCGACGAACTCGCCGGGCTGACCGACACGCGTGCTGCTGAGCGACAGCAGCACGCCCTCGAAGAATGGGTAGGCGATGAAAAGGCCGAGCAGCACCGCCGTCGGAAGGAGAAGCGCCATGGCGAGCCATCGCTCATCCTCGAGGCGCCGCAGTCGCGGGACGGGACGGGCGCCCACGCCCGAGACTGCGGTCACTGCCATGGTCCACTCACCGGTTTGCGCTACGCGTCGTCGACGGAGGCTAGGCGCCGTAGACCTTCTTCAGTTCCGCCTCGGCCCACTTCACGGCGTCCTCCGCCGGCATGCCCTGAACGGCCTTCGCGTACATATCGGTGATGATGTACTTGGAAAGGCCTTCCTGAGCCTTGGCATTGGGCGGTCCGGCGAAGCCGGGGGCCTGGCCGAGCTTGGCGGCGACCTTGTAGGGCGTCATCACCGGATCGACGTCCCACAGCTTGTCGCTCTCCCACTTCACCGTGCACGGCGTGGCGAAGCCCTTCTGCGATTCGAAGAACTTCCTGTAGTTGGCTTCCTGGTGGAGCCATTTCAGGAATTCCTTCGCCGCGTCCTGGTTCTTCGAGTACTTCATCAGCATGTTGGATTGCAGCAGATGGAATCCGTACTGGCCGCCCGGCCCCTTGGGAAGTGGGGCATGCAGGATGTCGGTGTTCATCGGCTTGCCGTCGGCCGTCTTGTACTGCTCGGGCCGGCGCAGCGATTCGATGTAGATCGAAGCGCCGTTCAGGGTCGCCGAGATGGTCTGCGACAGGAAGGCCCGGTTGTTGTTGGTGTCGTCCCAGGCGAGGCCGCCTTCGTCCATGGCGTCCTTCCAGAGGCCCTGCATGAACTTCACCGAGTCGACGGTGCCCTTGGAGTTGAGAACGACGGTCTTGCCGTCGGCCTCGACTTCCTTGCCACCCCACGACCACAGGTAGGGATAGGTGAAGCCCGGCGCGTCGCCGAACGTGTGGCCGAGCGTCTGGCCGAACGGGCGGCCCTTGGCCTTCAGCTTCTTGCCGACCTCGCGATACTCTTCCCAGGTCTCCGGGAACTTCGTGGCGCCGACCTCGGCCAGCCACGACTTGCGATAGGCGATCATGCCGCCGATCACCGCCCACGGCATGCCCATGTACACGCCCTTGCCGTCGGAGCAGATGGCCTGGGCATACTTGTAGATGCCGCCTTCGCGCTTGCCGACTTCCTCGGCGATGGCGCCGACGTCGACCACCGAGTTCGCGTAGAGGTGGGTGTAGCTGTTGAACGACATGATGATGTCGGGACCGGCGCCCGACTGGATGCCGGCGGTGATGCGCGGCTGCAGGTCGTTGCCGTTCACGGTTTCGAGATTCATCTTCACGCCGAGCGCCTTCTCGGCTTCGGGCATCAGCTCGCGGCGGAACATCTGGTCGGTGGCCGGCACGAAGTCGACCCACTTCAGCCAGTGGACCGTGCGCTGTTGCGCGTATGCCGGGGTGCGGCCGGTGGCAAAGATGCCCGCCAGGCCGCCCAAAGAAACGGCGGCAGTGCCGCCGGCAAGCTTAAGCACGCTACGACGCTTGGTCTTGGCCATGTTGTCCTCCCAAGGACTGCCGCCTCGTTGGGCGGCTTGGTTGTTGCCGTCATCGTAGGCACTTGGAAGGAGTCAAAGCAAGCCGAGATACGGAATTTTTGCGGGCGAGACTTGGACTCGCTCTGCAGTTGCCGCTCCGCCCGTGAAGTGCTCGGCGAGTGGCTAGATCGGGCGGCTACTCGCTAGACGAGCCCCGGATCGATGGTGAAGAGATGCTGGGCCTTGCCGACGCCGCGCAGGGCGAAGCGGCCGACCGAGACGAGGCGCGCGCGTTCGGCCGCCGGCAGGGCATCGGCGAAAGAGGAGGAGAGCAGCAGCGGACGGTCGACCGAGCGGCACATCGAGGCGATGCGGCTGGTCTCGTTGACCGCCGGGCCGACGACCGTGAAGTCGAGGCGGTCGAAGCTGCCGACATTGCCGTAGAACACCTCCCCGATGTGCAGGCCGATATAGGCCGTGGTGATCGGCCGCGCCACGGCCAGGCGCCCCACGTTCAGCGCCGTCATGCGCGCGCGCAAATTCTCTTGGGCGCTGAGCGCGCCGCGACAGGCCGCGGCCGGGTCGTCGGCGCGGAACACCGCCAGCGTGCCGTCGCCGATCAGCTTCAGCACGTCGCCGCCCGCCTCGTGGATGGCCGTGATGACGGCCTCGGCATAGTCGTTCAGCAGCGGGATGATTTCGCTGGGCTGGGCGCTGTCGGTGATGGCGGTGTAGCTGCGCAGATCGGAGAACCAGAGTGCGGCCTCAATGCGCTCGGCAACGCCGCGCCGGATTCGGCCCTCGAGCACACGCCGGCCGGCGTCGCGTCCGAGATAGACGTCGACCAGCGTGCCGGCGACGCGGGCCAGCGCCGTCGCCTTGATGGCCAGCGCCAGCGGCGGCACCAGCCGGCGCAGCGCCACCAGGTCGGCCTCGCCGAACCCCTCGGGATGACGCGTCATCCACGACGAGTAGACGCAGTCCATCTCGCCGATGGCATTGTCGCCGGCGAAGCGGTGGACGAAGACGAGGTAGTCGGTGTGACCGGCCTCCTTCATCTCATGGACGACCGGGAAATCGGCAGTCTCGCCGAAGCCGATGCGCAGCCGCATTTCTTCCTCGCCGGTCTGCAGCATGTGGAAGAACGGGCTGGTCTGCCACTGGGTGGCGCCCTCTCCCTCGTCGCTACGACCGTATTCCAGCATGGCGGGATCGTTCGATGCTTCGTCGCGCCAGCGGAAGACGCGGCCTTCATGGACGGGATGCAGCGTGTCGATGAGGGCCATGGCGCGCGAGATCTCGAGGCCGGCGGCGCGGCACTTCTCGCAGAACTCGCGAAGCATGTCCTCTTCCGCCGCGCCGGCCAGGCCGCGGCGAACCACCCAACCGGCGATACGGACAATGTCGGCGTCTTTCATGGGACCTCTGGCCCCATCAGACAGCGCGGTCGCGGAAGTGACAAGCCGCGCGATGGCCGGCGGCGACGGCGTCGAGCGACGGGTCCTGGCTCACGCACAGGTCGGCCTTGAGCGGGCAGCGCGGGTGGAAATGGCAGCCGGGCGGCGGATTGAGCGCGCTCGCGATCTCGCCCTTGGCCTTCGCCTGGGCGCTGATCGCCGCGCGATGGAACGGGTCGGGGATCGCCGCGATCAGGGCGCGCGTATAGGGGTGGCGCGGATCCTCGAAGATCTCCTGCCAGCCGCCCTGCTCGACGATGCGCCCGAGATACATCACGGCGACGCGGTCGCTGACATGCTCAACCACGCCGAGATCGTGGCTGATCATGATGTAGGAGAGGCCGAGCTCGTCCTTGAGCTCGAGCAGCAGGTTGATGATCTGGGCGCGGATCGAGACGTCGAGCGCGGAGACCGGCTCGTCGCACAGGACCAGCTTGGGCTTCAGGATCAGCGCGCGCGCGATGCCGATGCGCTGGCGCTGGCCGCCGGAGAATTCGTGCGGATAGCGCAGCG
>CAYRBQ010000299.1:0-5378 GCA_964422305.1 uncultured Reyranella sp.
CCACTGGATTTCGGTCTGCGCCAAGGCACCCTGAGCGCTTGCCAGAACCGCCGCGGCGGCGACGGAAGACAGAAGAATCCGTGTCATGTCGAGTAAACCTCCCAATGAAGCCCCGCCGATGTATCGACGGGCCACAAGACTGCGATGTGTCTGTTTTGTTTCAGTCTGATGACAGTCCACCAAGACTGCGCACCGAACGCAACCCCCAAATCGCCGGCTAACGGCGGAGTCCGTCCAGGATGAGGTCAGGTGCGTCGGTGATGATGCAGTCCACCCCCATGGCGACCAGGACACGGGCTACATCCGGATCGTTGATCGTATAGGCGCTGAGGAGGTAGCCGGCCTTCTTCACCTCGATCGCCCGGGGCGCCGTGAGCTGCTTGCCGTTGGTGTTGATGCCGACGGCAGCGACGGTGGCGGCACGACCGCGCCAGTCGTCCTTCAGCTCGCCGATCAGCAGGGCCCGGGCGAATTCCGGCGCGGCCTGCCTGGCCGCCGCGAGCGAGGCATCCTTGAAGCTCGACAGCAGCGGCGCCGGCAGAGCGTCCGGCCAGCGGTTCCGGAGAGTGGCGACGACCACCCTGGCGGTTTCTTCTTCGCGTCCCTCGCAGGGCTTGATCTCGACATTGCAGCCGAGGCCCAGTTCGCCGAAGCAGGCGATCGCCTGCTCGAAGCTCGGCACCGCCGCCGGCAGCTCGGCCGCGCGCATCTCGGCCACCAGCCGATCGACGCCCATCGTCCGCTTGAGCGAGGCATCGTGCATCACGATCGGCACGCCGTCGGCCGTCAGCTTGACGTCGATCTCGACCCAGGTCGCACCGCGCCTGGCGGCCTCGCGGAACGAGTCCAGCGTGTTCTCGGGTGCGTACGCCATCGCCCCGCGATGACCGATGACTTCAGGCAGTTGCAGCATGCGGAAATCCAAAGCTAACTCGGCCGTCGCAATAGACGAGCAGCCCACCCCATGTCGACCTTTCCCGACAAGTTCCGCCTCGACGGCCGCACGGCCCTGGTGACCGGCTCCGGCCGCGGCCTGGGCTGGGAAATGGCCAGGGGACTGGCCGAGGCAGGCGCCCGCGTGCTGCTGCACGGCCGATCCATGGCGCGGTTGACGCCGAGGCTCGCCGAATTGAGGGCGGCGGGCCGGGTCTGCGACGCGGTGGCATTCGACATGGCCGACCGCGCGGCCATGGCCGCCGCCCTCCCGGTCGTCGGGCCGATCGACATCCTCGTCCACAATGTCGGCGAGCGCGACCGGCGCCCCTTCCTCGAGATTGCACCGGACGACTTCGCGCGACTCGTGGACACCGACCTGTCGGCGGCTCAGGCGCTGGTCCGGCTCGTCGTACCGGGCATGGCGGAGCGCGGCTGGGGCCGGCTGATCATGGTCACCTCGATCGCGGGCGAACTCGCCACACCGGGCGCCTCGTCCTACATCGCAGCCAAGGCCGGACTCGCGGCGCTCGCCCGCGCCCTGGCCGCCGAGTTTGCAACCAAGGGAATCACGTCCAACGCGATCTCACCCGGCTTCTTCGCGACCGAAGCCAACGAGGCACTGATCGGCTCTCCGGCCGGCGAGAGAATGCGCGAGCGGTGCCCCGCCAAGCGCTGGGCCGAGCCGTGGGAGATCGCCGGTGCCGCCGTCTTCCTCGCCTCGCCGGCAGCCGCCTATGTCAACGGCCATACACTGACGGTCGACGGCGGGACCACCGCGACCTATCTTGCATGACCAAAATGAAGATTCGCATCGCCCTTGTCGCCTTGACGGTCGCCCTTCTCGGTGCCGTCCCAGCAGTCGCGGCGAGCCCCGACGCACCGGCCATCGATGGACGCCATCTCGGCCTGCTCTGGGTGCTTCCCTTCGCCGGCATCCTGCTCTCGATCGCCGTGATGCCGCTCGCCGCTCCATCCTTCTGGCACCATCACTTCGGCAAGGTCTCGGCGGTGTGGGCTCTGCTGGTGATCGTGCCCTTCGCGGTGATCCACGGTGTGCCGACGGCGGTCTACGAGATCGTCCATCTGCTGCTGCTGGACTACATCCCCTTCATCGTCCTGTTGCTGGCACTGTTCACCGTCACCGGCGGCATCCATATCCGCGGCAACTTCCACGGCTCGCCCTCGATGAACACCGCCCTGCTGGCGATCGGCACGGTGCTGGCCGGCTGGATGGGCACGACCGGCGCCTCGATGCTGCTGATCCGGCCGATGATCCGCGCCAATGACGACCGCAAGCACAAGATCCACGTCTTCGTGTTCTTCATCTTCCTGGTGTCGAACATCGGCGGCGCGCTGACGCCGCTCGGCGATCCACCGCTTTTCCTGGGCTTCCTGAAAGGCGTGAACTTCTTCTGGACGACGACGCACCTGTTCAGCGAGATGCTGGTTTGTACGATCGTGCTGCTGACGATCTTCTTCGTGCTCGACAGCTACTGGTACCGAAAGGAAGGCCATCTCAAGCGCGACCCCACGCCGGAATCGCCGGTTCGCATCGAAGGCGGCGTCAACATCATCCTGCTGATGGCGATCGTCGGCGTCGTGCTCGTCAGCGGCACCTGGAAACCCGGCGTGCAGTTCTCGGTCTTCCACGTCCCGCTCGAGCTGCAGAACGTGCTGCGCGACCTCGCTCTTGTGGCGATCTGCGCGCTCTCGCTCAGGCTCACCTCGCGCCGGGTCCGGTCGGACAACGCGTTCGGCTGGGGGCCGATGCTCGAGGTCGCCAAGCTGTTCGCCGGCATCTTCATCACCATCGCGCCGGCCATCGCGATCCTGAAGGCCGGCAATGAGGGCGCCATGGCGCCGCTCGTCGCACTGGTCACGAACCCCGATGGCCAACCCAACGACATCTGGTACTTCTGGCTGACCGGGATCCTGTCGAGCTTTCTCGACAATGCGCCCACGTATCTGGTGTTCTTCAACCTTGCGGGCGGTAACGCCGATCTGCTGATGGGCACCCTGGCGAGCACCTTGGCCGCGATCTCCTGCGGCGCGGTGTTCATGGGCGCCAACACTTATATCGGAAACGCGCCGAACTTCATGGTCAAGGCGGTGGTCGAGGAGGCCGGCATCCGCATGCCCAGCTTCTTCGGCTACATGGCCTGGTCGTGCTGCATTCTCGTGCCGCTGTTCGTGCTGCTGACCTTCATCTTCTTCGTTTGACCGGATCGATGAGGAGGATTGCGACACTTGCTCTGATGGTGGCCTTCCCCAACGCCGCACAAGCGCAGACGACGGACCTGGCGTGCGGCGTCCTCAAAGCCGAATCCTCCCGGCAGGCCACGACCGCGCGCTGGTCGATCTCCGGCCCGTCGGGAAAGACCACGGAGACCGGCGCGCTGAAGAGCGGCCCGCGCTTCGAGTGCCTCGACGGCGCGGTCCTGACCCTGGAGTTCACCTCGACGGCCGGCCACTCGATGTTCGAGGCCTATTTCCCGGACGGCCTGAGCATCGCCTATGGCCGCCAGCAGATCGACCGGCGCGGCGGCCGCGTCGTGCTTCCCATTCAGGCGAAGGCGCGGATCGCCGCGCCCTACCGCACCGCGTTCGATTACCATTGCCGGCTCGACATGCCGGCCGACCCGATCCCGGCGGCCGCGCGGGCGGACTGCGTCTTCTAGCCGGGCGGAACCAAGCGTGCGTCGCTTCGACAAAGGCCTCAGGCTGACCCCGTCCGGGCCGAAGCCGCGCCGCGGTGCCCGCCTCGACAAGGACGCCGTGGACGCCATCTACGACGTGATCCGCCGCATCCCGCGCGGCTGGGTCGCGACCTACGGCCAGGTCGCCGCCATGGCCGGCCTGCCGCGGCGCGCCCGGCTGGTCGGCCGGGTCCTGCAGCGCCTCGACCCGGCGGTGAAGATCCCGTGGCACCGCGTCGTGAATGCCAAGGGCGAGATCTCCTACAGCCTGTCGCGCAACGGCGGCGATGCGCTGCAGCGGCGACTGCTCGAGAAGGAGGGCCTCGAGTTCGACGCCAACGGTCGCCTCGACCTGGAACGGTGCCGCTGGCTCGACTGACAGCCGAACAAGTTCTGACACTGCTGAAGCCGTGTTCTGATTTGTTCGGCAGTGTCCGTCCCCGGACACATTTCGAGTCGCGTGAGACTGGCGGACTTCACGGACGCGAAAGGTCCTGAACTCGTGGGGCCAGTGCCGCTGTCTGCTTCGGTCCTTTGGCCGGGACGCGGGCAGCGAGCTGCCTCTGCGGGGTCGGGGCGTTGGCCCTCGTTCCGATCGCCGGCGGGGAAGCGGCTTCCTTCGGGCGGTCTCTGCTTGTCGGGGTCCCGGAGGCCTGGGGCGTCACGAGACGCCTCCTGCCGTTCAGTTGTCGGACCTGATCTCGATCGGCCGTGACCATCCGACCCCGGCCCTTGCTTGCAGGCAGTGCAAGCGCTCGTGCAGGCGGCGGGATCGCGTCTGGAGCTTGTGTCGCGCGTGTAGGAACGTGTGTCGCGTCGGATTTGGGGCGCGCCGCCGGTTACGGCCAAGGCGCGGGCACCCGCTACTTTATTGATCGGTTCGGGACGAGCCCTCCCCCGGCACCCTTTGGCGATCCCCTCCCTCGGGCGGGATCCCTCGTGTTCGCTCCCGCGGACCTTCGTGCGGGCGGTTGCCGGACCGATGAAGCCCTTACGTACGAGTGAGACGTCCAGGCCAGGCGCCCCGCCCGGGGGCGGAACGCATGTCGGTCAACATAGGTGATTTCCTACCACAATCCTGCTGAACCTGCAACTCCGTACCGGCATCGCTGGTCAGCGCCAAACGCACGGCTGCCAGCACTGCTGGCAAGCGGCCGTCCGGCAAGGCTTCGACGTAGAGGAGAGGCCGACGTTGCGACGGCAATCCTCGGCGTGTAGAGCACACCCGCTCCAGCAATGGACTGCTCTCCCCGCAGGAAACAGGTGGCACGTGGCCGATTCCGACGACGACTATGTCTATGACGAAGCCAGCGGCGAATGGATGCCTGCCGCAGAGGCGGCGGCAAAACGGGCGGCCTCGCAGGTCGTCGAGGTGCGCGACGCGGTCGGCAACCTCCTCGCCGACGGCGACAGCGTCATCCTCGTCAAGGACCTGAAGGTCAAGGGCGCCAATCGGACGCTGCAACGGGGAACCGTCATCAAGTCCATCCGCCTGACCGGAGATCCCCAGGAAATCGACTGCCGCCACGAGGCCATCAAGGGCCTCGTGCTGCGGGCTGAGTTCGTCCGCAAGCGCTGAGCGGGACTCGCGCGGTCGCCTAGACCACCCGGAAGTTCCTGAACTGCCACGGATCGGACCTGTCGACGTCCTCGGGGAACAGCGCGCCGCGGCCCTCGAGCGGCGTCCAGCCGCTGTACTTGCCGACGACCGGGCCGAGATAGGGCATGCAGATCTCGAGGTTGCGC
>CAYRBQ010000300.1:0-5378 GCA_964422305.1 uncultured Reyranella sp.
CGCTGTCGACGCGGCCGAAGGTGCTCAGGATCAGCACGGCGGCGAACGGCACGGAGCGCAGGAAATTGCCGCCGGTCGCCGCGATCGGCTCGCCCGCCGATCTTCCGAGCAGCGAATAGACGCCCCACGCGACGCCGGCCAGCAGCATCATCACGGCGGCGGCGATTGGCGGCGCGGCGAGGCCCGGCAGCAGCAGGCCGACCAGGCCGGCGGCCGCGACGATCAGGCCGACCAGCCGCAGGCCGTGAAAGCGCTCGCCCTGCCACAAGCCGTAGCCGGTCATGGTGAGCTGCACGGCGCCGAACAGCAGCAGCGCGCCGGTCGCGGCCGTGAGGTCGCGGTAGGCGAAGGAGAAGAACACCGCGTAGGCGAAGAGCATGGCGGCCATCTGCCAGCTTCCCGCCGCCGTCGGCCGCTGACCGCGTGTCCTGAGCAGCAGCGCCAGCACCAGCGCGCCGGAGGCCAGCCGGATCGAGGTGAAGCTCGCGGCGTCGATTTCGGTGTCGCGCAGCGCCACGCGGCAGAGCAGCGAGTTGCTGGCGAAGGCCAGCATCGCCAAGGTCGTCAGGAGGGCGGTGCGCGCCGCTCCGGTGGGAGCGGCCACGTCAGGCGCCGAGTCCGTAGAGCTTCATCGCATTGTCGCGCGTGATCTTGCGGCGCACCTCGGGCGTCACGCCGGCCAGCTCCCGGTCGAGGAAGTCGCGGCTGTCGGGCCAGATGCCGTCGGGATGCGGGTAGTCGGAGCCCCACATGACATTGTCCTCACCGAGATGGCGCAGCAGCTCGATGCCGACCGGATCGGTCTGGTAGGTAGCGTAGAACTGCCGGTGCCAGTACTCCGACGGCTTCATCTTGAGGTCGAGGTCCTTGAACTGGTCCTCCCATTCGAGATCCATGTGCTGCAGCACATAGGGGATCCAGCCGAGGCCGGCTTCTCCGATCACGATCTTGAGGTTGGGATAGCGCGCCGGGGCACCGGAGTAGATCAGGCCCATCAGCATGGTGCTCATGTGCATCTGGAAACCGGTGATGTGCACGGCGAAGATGCGGCGCTGGATTTCGGGCGTGAACTTGCTGACGTCGGGCGAACGGCCGCCGATCGTGTGGAAGTGCAGCGGGATGCCGGTCTCGTGGCCGAACTTCCACAGCGGCTCCCAGAACGGATCCCACAACGGCGTCATGTCGGGACGGTTGGCGATGTCGAGGCCCTTCACGCCCCGTTTGGCGCAGCGCATCGCCTCGGCGACCGACTCCTCCATGTCGTAGTTGGGGATGTTGGCCAGGCCGATCAGGCGGTCGGGCGCGCGGCTGCAGAAATCGTGGAGCCAGTCGTTGTAGATGCGCAGCATCTCGAGCGCCGCTTCCGGATCGTTCAGGCGGCCACTCGATCCCAGCACGCCGTACAGCACCTCGGCCTGTACGCCGTCGCGATCCTGGTCCTTCAGCCGATGGTCGACTTCGGTGAGACGACGGATGCCCTTCTTGCCGTCGTCGTAGAGACCGGTCGAGGCCATGCGGTCGGAGCGATGGATGACGCCGGGGACGTATTCGCGACCGGCCGAACCCATGCCGTTCACCAGCCCGAACTTCGCGCCCTTGATGCTCGTCCACTCCGGACCCTTCGGTCCTTCGACGACGTAGGGCATGCGCTCCTTCAGGCCGGCGGAGGCGTTCTTGGTGAACAGATCAGGCGGCAGCCAGATCAGGTCGACGTGCCCATCCGCCGAGATGATGTCGTATTTCATCGCGCGTTCCTCCCGAGCGATTGTTCTTCTAGAGTGCGCCGCCCGCCGTATCCTCGCAATGGAAAGACGATGACCGAGAAAGAGTGGCTTGCCGCGTTCGCGTCCGCGCTGAAGCGTTCCGACATCGATGCCGCGACCGCGTTGTTTGCCGACAAGTGCTACTGGCGCGACCTCGTCGCCTTCACCTGGAACATCGTCACCTTCGAAAGCCGCTCTGCGATTGCTGACATGCTCGAGGCGCGCCTGGGTGACGTCCGGCCGGACTCGTTCAAGGCGACGGAGCGCGAGGGCTGGTTCACCTTCGAGACCGCGGTCGGCCGCGGCACCGGCCATGTCCGCCTGACGGGCGGCAAGGCCTGGGCGCTGTTCACTGCGCTGCAGGAGCTCAAGGGCCACGAGGAGAAGAAGGGTCGTACGCGCGAGGCCGGCACGCAGCACGGCGCCTTCCCCAACCGCGTGACCTGGTCGGATCGCCGCCAGGCCGATGCCAGCGAGCTGGGCACCAGCCGCCAGCCCTTCGTGCTGGTGATCGGCGGCGGGCAGGGCGGCATCGGCCTCGGCGCCCGCCTGAAGCGGCTCGGAGTCCCGACGCTGATCGTCGACGCCAACGCACGTCCCGGCGATGCCTGGCGCAACCGCTACAAGTCCCTCTGCCTGCACGATCCGGTCTGGTACGACCATCTGCCGTACCTGCCGTTCCCCGATCACTGGCCGATCTACACGCCCAAGGACAAGATGGGCGACTGGCTCGAGTCCTACACGAGGATCATGGAGCTCGATTACTGGTCGAGCGCGAAGTGCCGCAAGGCGTCGTTCGACGAGGCCGGGGGCGAATGGACCGTCGTGGTCGATCGCGCCGGCACCGAGGTCACGCTCAAGCCGAAGCACGTCGTCATCGCCACCGGCATGTCGGGCTTTCCCGAGGTCCCGCGCTTTCCCGGCGCCGATACGTTCCGCGGCACCCAGCATCATTCGAGCCGCCACGAGGGCGGCGAGGGCTGGAAGGGCAAGCGCTGCGTCGTCGTAGGCTCCAACAACTCCGCGCACGACATCGCGGCCGATCTCTGGGAGCACGGCGCCGATGTGACGATGCTGCAGCGCTCGCCCACGCTGGTGATGCGCGCCGAGACGCTGGCCCGCAACCGGCCGCTCTATTCGGAAGATGCGGTGGCCGCCGGCATCACGACCGATGTCGCCGACCTCATCATGGCGTCGATGCCCTACGGCGCGGTGCCGGACGCGACGCGACCGATGGTCGAGCGCGTCCGCCGCGAGGATGCCGACTTCTACGCGCGGCTGGAGAGAGCGGGCTTCAAGCTCACCTTCGGCGAGGACGAGACCGGCATCTGGCCGATGTATCTCCGTCGTGGCTCCGGCTACTACATCGAGGTCGGCGCCTCCGAGCTGATCGCCGATGGCCGCATCAAGCTGAAGTCGGGCGTCGAGGTCGCGCGCCTCACCGAGGACTCCGTCGTGCTCGACGACGGTTCCGAGTTGAAGGCCGATCTCGTGGTCTACGCGACGGGCTACGGCTCGATGAACCAGTGGGCATCGGAGCTGATCTCGCCCGAGGTCGCCGACAAGGTCGGCAAGTGCTGGGGCCTGGGCTCCGGCACCGCCAAGGATCCCGGCCCGTGGGAGGGCGAGCTGCGCAACATGTGGAAGCCCACGGCGCAGGACAATCTCTGGTTCCACGGCGGCAACCTGATGCAGTCGCGCTTCTATTCGATCTTCCTGTCGCTGCAGCTCAAGGCGCGGCTGGAGGGGCTGCCGACGCCGGTCTACGGGCGGGCACCCGTGCACCACAAGGCGTGATAGACTGGAGGCCATGCAGCGTCTCCTCGTCCTCTGCCTCGCATTCCTCGCCGCCGGCTGCTCGTTCTACATGGGCGAGCCGAACTTCCCGAAGACCAACCTGCGCGCCGATCTGTTCGGCGGCTACGAGGTGCCGCCGACCGACAGCAAGGGTTCGGGCTACTTCTCCGCAGTCTACACGCCTTCGACCAAAGTGCTGGAGTATCGCCTGAATCTGGTGAAGCTGAGCGGCCCGGTGACGATGGCCTACCTGCACGGACCGGCGCCGGCCGGTCAGAACGCCCAGCAGGTCGCGCCGATCAACATGCCGTTCTACGCCGACCGCTCGACCATCAGCGACGGCGTCACGCTCACCGCCGACCAGGCCGCCGAGATCTTGGCCGGCCTCTGGTACGTCAACGTGCTGACCGAGAAGTATCCCGACGGCGAAATCCGCGGCCAGATCCTGCCGAAGAAATAGCTCTTCCGGACCGCGCCAGAATCACTTCCTCCCCCGCTGCGGGGGAGGTGCCCCGAAGGGGTGGCGGGGGAAAGCCGCAGGCGAGGCTTTGGCGAAGTTTCCGACCCCCTTCGCCGCGTATGACGCGGCATTTCCCCCGCTGCGCGGGGGCAGGAAGGTCATATGCGAGCGCGCTCCCAGCAAGTTTCAGTCGAACTTGAACTTCCAGCCGAGCCAGTCGCACAGGCCGCGGCCCATAACGTCTTCGAGGTCGCGGCCCTTGAGCCACGGCAGCTCCTCGGTGAAGAACGTCACGCACTGGCGGTAAGTGCACTGCATGCGGGTGATGTCTGTGCCCCAGAAGAAGCGCTTGGGCCCGAACGCGTCGAAGATGCGGTGTAGCCCGTCCTGGATGTTGCGGAACGGATAGCCCTTGGTCGAATAGTGCGGCGCGCCGGTCGCCTTCACCGCGACGTTGGGCAGCTTCGCCAGCGCCACCAGCTTGTCGATATGGATGAAGGCTTCCTCGTCCTGGCCGTGACGGTTGAGGCCGCAATGGTCGACCATCATCTTGAGGTTGGGATGCTTCTCGGCGATGGCGCGGAACTTGTCGGGGAATATGCCGCCCATGGTCGAGACCGGGATGCCTTCCTTCTCGGCAGCCGGCCACACCCAGTCGAGCAGCCCGTCGTCCAGCCACTTCTGTTCCGCCGCCGACAGCAGCGCCCAGCGCAGGCCGAGCATGCCCGGCTGGTTGCGCCAGCCCACAATCTTCTTGCGGCTCTCGGGATCCTGCAGCGGGAACTGCCCCATCACGGCGAAGCGGTCGGGATACTTCTTGGCCGCATCGAGCGCGAGCTGGTTGGAGTTGGGGTCCCAGGAGTAGGGCGGATGGATCAGGGCGCCGGCGACGCCCGCCTCGTCCATCTCCTTCAGCGCCTGCTCGGCGATGAACTTCTCGACCTTGCGGTGCAGGCCGGACGGCGGCGTCACCGTCTGGCCCCAGATGTGGATCTGCGCGTCGACGATTTTCATCTCTGCTTCCTCAGTTCGGTGTCGGCGCGGCGGGATCGAGCAGATTCTCGCGCTTCAGCTCGCTCCACAGCTCGACGGGGATCTTTACGTCCATGCGTTCCACATTCTGTGTGACTTCGCGGACGCTGAGCGCGCCGGGGATGACCGAGCAGAAGGCGGGATGGAACAGCGGGAACTGCATGGCCGCCGCGCCCAGCTCGACGCCGTGCCGCTTGCATACCGCCTCGATCTTCTGCGCCTTGTCGATCAGGCCCTGCGGTGCCGCGACATAGTCGTGCGTGGCGCCGGGCTTCACGCCGCCGGTCAGGATGCCGGAATTGTACGGCCCGCCCAGGATCACCGAG
>CAYRBQ010000301.1:0-5375 GCA_964422305.1 uncultured Reyranella sp.
CAGCACCGCCGAGCCGTGGCACGTCTGGCTGAACTATCCCGAGCTCGCGCGCGAGGTCGACTTCCTCGCCGTCCATATCCTGCCGTACTGGGACGAGAAATCGAGCGAGACGCCACTCGAGTATCTCAGGAACAAGATCGCCGAGCTCAAGCGCGCATACCCGAACAAGAACATCATCGTCACCGAGGTCGGCTGGCCGTCGAATGGCGCGTCGCGCCGCAGCCCCGGCACCGGCGTGGTGAAGCACGCGACGCCCGCCGACCAGGCGAAGAACGTGCGCGACGCGGTGGCGTGGCTGCGTTCGCAGAACATCGACCATTTCGTCGTCGAGGCGGTCGACCAGCCGTGGAAGTCCTACGACCTCGAAGGCAAGGCCGGCGGCTACTGGGGCCTCTGGAACGCCGACCGGCAGCAGAAGTTCGCCTGGACCGGGACGATCGAGCGCTTCCCGCAATGGATCTCCTGCGCGGCCTGGTCGCTTGCGGCCTCGGTGCCGCTGATGCTGCTCTTCCTGTGGCGCTGGCCGGGCGTGCGGCCGGCGGGCCAGATCGGCTTCTGCGCGCTGCTCGCGCTATCTGCCAGCGCCGTGGTCTATGGCGGATCGGTCGCGGCCGGCACCTACATGGTCGTGTCGGAGAAGATCGGCTGGGGTGTACTCGCCTTCTTCCTGGTCATGAGCCTCGGCATGGCGCTGGTGCAGGCGCTCGAGATGGCGGAGACGATCTGGCGCGGCCGCTGGCGGCGCGAGGCGCTGCCCGCCGCCGAGATGATCGCGCGCCAGCCCGTCGACCGCGAGTGGCCCAAAGTCTCGCTGCATCTCGCGATCTGCAACGAGCCGCCGGCGATGGTGATCCAGACGCTGGAGTCGCTCTCGCAGCTCGACTACCCGAACTACGAAGTCATCGTCATCGACAACAACACCAAGGATCCCGCGGTGTGGCGTCCGGTGCAGGACTACTGCGCTCAGCTCGGCGAGCGCTTCAAGTTCTTCCACTTCGACGTCATGAAGGGCTTCAAGGCCGGCGCGCTGAACTACGTGCTGACCCAGACTGCGCCCGACGCCAAGGTGATCGGCGTCATCGACAGCGACTACATGGTGCGTCCGGACTGGCTGAAGGCGCTGGTGCCGTACTTCGACGACGCCAAGATCGGCTACGTGCAGGCGCCACAGGACCATCGCGACTGGAAGGGCGACCGCTTCAAGGAGATGCTGAACTGGGAGTATGCCGGCTTCTTCGACATCGGCATGTGCCTTCGCAACGAGTACGACGCCATCATCCAGCACGGCACCATGACCCTGGTGCGCCGATCCTGCATGGAGGAGATGGACGGCTGGGCGACCTGGTGCATCACCGAGGATACCGAGCTCGGCCTGCGCCTGATGGAGAAGGGCTACGGCGCCATGTACAGCCGCGAGCGCTTCGGCCACGGCCTGACGCCCGACCATTTCGCCGGCTACAAGAAGCAACGCTTCCGCTGGGCCTACGGCGCCATGCAGATCATGAAGGCGCATGCCGGCAAGATGATCGGCAACCGCACCGAGCTCACCTTCTGGCAGAAGTACCATTTCGTGGCCGGCTGGATGCCGTGGTTCGCCGATGCGCTGAACCTGATCTTCACCTGGGCGGGGCTGGCCTGGGTCGCCGCCGTGGTCCTGCCGCCGCTGTTCGGCCTGAAGCCGGTCGGCCTGCCGCCGGCCGAGTTCATCGCGCCGACCATCGGCATCTTCGTCTTCAAGCTGCTCTACTCGTTCGGCCTCTACTTCGACCGCGTACGCTGCACCTTCCGCCAGAGCATCGGCGCCTCGCTGGCAGGGCTGGCGCTCACCTATACGGTAGGCCGCGCCGTGATCTATGGCCTCGCGACCAGCCGCCTGCCGTTCATGCGCACGCCCAAGATGGACGAGCGCGCCACGCTGGGCATGGCGCTCGGCATGGCGCGGGGCGAAGCGGTGCTGGCTACCCTGCTGTGGATCTCGGCCGCCGTGCTGTGGTTCGGCAACGGCGTGGTCGATCCCGAGGCGCGGCTGTGGGCCGTGTTCATGATCGTGCAGTCGCTGCCCTTCGCCGCCGCGGTCTACGTCTCGATGGTGAATGCGCTGGAGCAGATGCGCCACGCGAGGACGGTGTACGAGGCGCCGCCGGTCGCGGCGGTGTCCGCGCCCGCCATGCAGCCCGCGCAGTAGGAGCCGGCGCTTATCCCTGTCGACTTTCCCTTGTCGGCCGGGCCGAAGCGTCTATAGCGTTCCCCGATGGCTTCGTTCGAGCGACCCGACGGCCGCGATTCGCGCACCGGTACCACGCTGTTCCTGAAGCGCTGGCTGCGCAACCCGCTGTCGATGGGTGCCGTCGTGCCGAGCGGACGGCTTCTCGCCGAGGCGATGGCGCGCGCGACGCTGGCCGAGATGACCGGCCGCGATGGCCATGTGATCGAGCTGGGTGCGGGCACGGGCGAGGTCACCAAGGCGCTGCTGGCCGCCGGCATTCCCGCCGGCCGGCTGGCGCTCGTGGAACGGGAGCCCGAGCTCGCTGCCTTCCTGCGCCGCCACTTCCCGGGGCCCCGCATCGTCGAGGGTGATGCCGCGCGGCTGCCGCGGCTGCTGGAGCAGCAGGGCATCGGCTCGGCCGCCGCCGTGGTCTCGAGCCTGCCGCTGCTGTCGCTGCCGGCCGAGATCGTGACCGGCATCGTGCACAGCGTGTTCGAGGTGCTGCCCCGCGGTGCGGCACTGGTCCAGTTCACCTATGGCCCGTCGCCGCCGGTCCCGAAGACGCTGCGCGAGGAGCTGCGCCTCGTCGGCGCCCGCGGCAGGCGCATCTGGCGCAACGTCCCGCCGGCCGTCGTCTGGACCTTCCGGAGGCCGTGAGCAGCGTGAGGTCGTTCCGCTTCGACGATGCCCTGCGCGCGGAGGTCACCGCGCATCTCGGCCGCTTCGACCTGCGTCGCGCCGCCGATCCCGGCGGGCTGAAGCGCGCGGCTGTCGCCGTTGTCATCGTCGAGGCCGACGCGCCGGGTGAGGCGGCGTTCCTGCTGACCAGGCGCACGCCCAGGCTGCGCGCCCATGGCGGGCAGTGGGCGCTGCCGGGCGGCAGGGTCGATCCCGGCGAGACGGTCGAGCAGACCGCGCTGCGCGAGCTGCACGAGGAGCTGGGCGTGCTGGCCTCGACCGACGACATTCTGGGCACGCTCGACGACTATCCGACGCGCTCGGGATACCTGATCGCGCCGGTCGTGGTGTGGGCACCCGGCATCACCGTGACGCCCAATCCCGCCGAGGTCGCCGGCGCCTATCGCATCGGCTGCGGCGAGCTGTTTCGCGACGGCTCGCCCGAGATCGTGGCGATCGAGGAGTCGGACCGGCCGATCATCCGCCTGCCGCTGCCGGTGGCGACGGTGAACGCGCCGACCGCCGCGGTGCTGTTCCAGTTCCGTGAGGTGGCACTGGCCGGACGCGACACGCGCGTCGACCACTACGAGCAGCCAGTCTTCGCCTGGCGCTAACTCTTAGGAGCTGACGCTCAGCGGCCGGGTGAGGGCAGGGCGCCGCTTCAGGAACACCGTGGTTTCCTGTTCCATCACCTGCTCGCCGCGCTGGTTGATCGTCACCTGACGCAGCCGGCAGATGCCGCGGTCCGGCTTCGAGGCCGAGAGGCGCAGCTCGACGATGTCGGAGACGACGCGCAGCGTGTCGCCCGGCCGCACCGGGCGCGGGAACTGCACCTCGCCGATGCCGGGCGATCCCAGGCTGCAGGCGCGGAACACGCCGAGGTCGAGCCAGAGTCGCAGCGTGGCGCTCATCGTGTGCAGGCCGGACGCGATCAGTCCCTCGAAACTCCATGTCTTGGCGAACTCGGCGTCGATGTGGAACGGCTGCGGATCCCACTGGCGCGCGAAGTCGATGATCGCCGCCTCGGTGATCGTCATGCCGGCGCTCATGAAGCGATCGCCGACCTTGAAGTCCTCGTAGAAGCGATCGGTCACAGGACCAGCTCCATGTAGACGGTGCCCACGACGGGGCTCGGATAGTAGGGCGCGATCTCGGTGAAGCCCATCGAGCGATAGAGCTTGATCGCGGCCTCCATTCTGTCGCCGATTGTGTCGAGTCTGAGACGCTGGTAGCCCGCATCGCGTCCCACCTCGACGATGCGATGGGCCAGCGCACGGCCGATGGATCGGCCGTTTTCCAGCCGTTCGCCGCGATAGCCCGGCCGCACATAGAGCCGCTTCATCTCGCAGATTCCCGGCTCCAGTTGCCGAAGTGCCACGGCGCCCGCCGCCGCGCCGTCGACCGTCGCCAGCAGGAGCGCGCCGTGCGGTGGCGCGTACTTGCCGGGCAACCCGGCCAGCTCGGCCTCGAAGTCCTGATAGTCGAGCGAGAAGCCCAGCGAGCCTGCATATTCCCGGAACAATCCGGCGATAGAGTCGATGTCCGCCGCATCGCGTGGCGATGCGATAAGGATCCTGTCCGTCATGAGGCCATTTTCGGGGCCCTGTGCTAGCCTGTCATCCGAAACGAAACGTCCGAAGCAGATCGGGAGGCAATGATGCGTAGAGAGTTCACGCGCCGCGGCGCCATGGCACTGGCCGGAGCGGCAGGCGCTGCGTTGGCCGGGCCGGCGGTCGCGCAGGCGCCGTGGCCCTCCAAGCCGGTGAAGTTCGTCGTGCCCTTCCCGCCGGGACAGGCGGCCGACATCTTCGCGCGCCTGATGGCCGAGAAGCTCACCGACATGTGGAAGCAGCAGGTCATCGTCGAGAACAAGGCCGGCGGCAGCGGCATCCCCGCGACCGAGTCTGTGAAGATCGCGCCGCCCGACGGCTACACGCTGATGGTCGTGTCGAGCGGCACGTTCGGGGTGAACCCCAGCCTGTTCCCCGATCTGCCGTACAAGCCGCTGACCGACTTCCTGCCGATCTCCAACATCTTCCTGGTGCCGCTGGTGATCGTGGCGCATCCCAGCCTGCCGGTGAACTCGCTGGCCGAGCTGATCGCGCTCGCCAAGAAGGAGCCGGGCCAGCTCTCCTATGCGTCGGCCGGACCGGGTACCTCGCAGCATCTCAGCATGGAGCTCTTCAAGCTCAAGGCCGGGCTCGACATCGTGCACATCCCCTACAAGGGCAGCGGACCGGCGATGGCCGACCTGCTGGGCGGCCACGTGAAGCTGATGATGGACAGCACGGCGGCCGCGCTGAACCACATCCGCGACGGCCGCATCAAGGCGCTGGCGGTGACGACGTCCAAGCCCGCACCGGCGCCGCTCGACAGGATACCGACCATCGCCGCCACCATTCCGGGCTTCAACGCCGCCGGCTGGTCGGGCCTTGCCGCCCCGGCGCGCACGCCGCTCGAGATCGTGGCCAAGGTCAACAAGGACATGCAG
>CAYRBQ010000302.1:0-4347 GCA_964422305.1 uncultured Reyranella sp.
GGCCACGAACTCCGGCACGGTCTTGGCCGGCACCGAGGGATGCACCACCAGCACGTTGGGCGCGGTGATGACGCACGACACCGGGATCAGGCTGGCCGGCGTGTAGGGCATGTTGCGGTAGAGCGAGTAGGCGATCGACTGCGGCCCGATATTGCCCATCAGGACCGTGTTGCCGTCCGGCGCCGCCTTGACCACTTCGTTGGAGCCGATGACGCCGCCGGCGCCCGACTTGTTGTCGACCACGACCGACTGGCCCCAGGCCTGCGTCAGGTGGGCGGCCAGCAGGCGGGCCACGATGTCGGTGGTGCCGCCGGGGGCGGCCGGCACGACGATGCGGACGCTCTGGGTGGGCTTCCAGGCGCCTTGCGCCGCGAGTCCGCGGGGCAGCAGGGCGGCGGCGGGCAGGGCGGCCGCCACGCCCAGGGCGGTACGGCGGGACAGACGACGGGTGGGACGGCGGGTCACGATTTCCTCCAGTGATTTCTTGATGTTGGCGGCTGCGTAGCATGGCCGCGCTGGCAAATCCGCCACAATTCCCGTATCTATTCGCGGTGCGGTCGCCCCCGAATCGCCGGGCTTTTCCGGCGGTTCGCGCCCTCTCTCTTACCCCGGGGTCCGCGCCAAGGAGGATATCTTGAAGAGGCGCACTTTCGTCTCCGGCTCGGTCGCGCTCGCCGCCGCCGGCACCCTGGCCGCTCCGGCCATCGCCGCGACAATCAAGCCGTATAGCTGGGACCTCAACCCGCCGACCGACACGCGCGACAACTTCATCGCCTGGGGCAAGGCCCGCGGCGAGGATCCGGTGTTCCTCGGCCAGCGCTGGGACCGCTTCCAGGCCCTCCTGAAGAACAAGGACATCTGGGGCGCCACCACCATCCGCGCCTTCCTGCTGACCCCGCGCGAGGAGTTCGCCTCGGTCAATCCCGCCATCTACAAGCGCGCCTACGAGCACAACTTCCTCGACATCGGCTACGGCGTGACCATGTCCGGCCCGCATTTGCAGGGCCGCATGACCAACGTCATCGACGTGAAGCGCGGCGAGAAGGTGCTCGAGATCGGCACCGGCTCGGGCGTGCAGTCGGCCTACATCGCCAACCTCACCGAGAACGCCTACACGATCGAGATCATCGCGCCGCTCGCCCAGCGCACCCGCGCGCTCTACGACAAGCTGATCGACAAGGGCTACACCGAGTACAAGCACATCAAGACCAAGAACTCGGACGGCTACTACGGCTGGGCCGACGCCGGCCCGTTCGACAAGATCATCGTGACCTGCGGCATCGACCACGTGCCGCCGCCGCTGCTGCAGCAGCTCAAGGCCGGCGGCATGATGGTGATCCCGGTCGGCCCGCCGGGCGCACAGCGCGTGCTCAAGGTGACCAAGACGCAAGGGTCCGACGGCTCCATCACGACCAGCCGCGAGGACATCTACGGCGGCAAGATCGTGCCGTTCGTGCCCTTCACCAAGCTCGAAGGCGACAAGATCGTCGGCACGCACAACCGCTAGCGTCTTCCGGACCGCGAGCGTCCCGCTCGCCTCATGAGCGCGCGAGACGCGCGCGGTCCGGCTGAACATGATCGGCCGCAACGACGGCCCAACAATAACGGAGTCATCCCCCTTTGACCGTCTCCGTCGATCTCGATCATCGCCCGCCACTCTCCTTCTATCTGTCCGTAGGCCTGGTCGCCGGCAGCATCATCGCGCTGCAGATCGGCATCATGCGTGTCTTCTCCGTCGGGAGCTGGGCGCATTTCGGCTCGCTGGTCGTGAGCCTCGCCATGTTCGGCTTCGGCCTCACCAGCGCCGTCATGTGCGTCGGCAAGGGCTGGTTCGAGCGCCACTGGGAAGGTGCCATCAAGTGGGCGCTGCTGGCCTTCGGGCCGCTGATGGTCGTGTGCAACCTCGCCGCCCAGCAAGTGCCGTTCAACGCCATCTTCCTGATCTCCGATCCGATGCAGAAGTGGCGGCTGTTCGCCAACTTCGTGCTCTACTTCCTGCCGTTCCTCGCGGGCGCGCTCTATCTCGGCGTGGTGTTCCTGAAGGCGCAGAAGACCTTCAACCGCGTCTACTTCGCCGACCTCGTGGGCTCGGGCCTGTGCGGCCTCTCGGTCCTGCTCGCCATGTACTTCTGGCGGCCCGACGACCTCATCATGGCGCCGCTGCTCTTGTGGCTGGCCGGCGGCGTGCTGTGGTTCGTGGCGGTCGGCGATCGTCGCGGCATCGGCGCCATCGTGGTGGCCGCCATCCTGTCGGCCGCCGTTCACTACGTCGCGCCTTCGGTGCTCGGTATCCCCAAGCTCGCGGTGTCGGACTACAAGGGCGTCTCCTACGCCCGCAAGTTCCCCGACAACCAGCGCGTCTACGAGCGCGCCTCGCCGTTCGGCTACCTCGAGGTCTATTCGAGCTCCTACCTGCACTTCGCGCCGGGCCTCAGCGACAACGCCGCCTTCAACCTGCCGAAGATGCCATCCAACGCCTATCTCGGCCTCTACATCGATTCCGAAGGTCCCTCGGGCATCATCAAGGACCTGCCGGCCGAGGAGACGGCGTACTTCCGCTTCCTGCCGATGTACTACCCGTACCTGCTGAAGAAGGACCCGACGACCTTCGTCGTCCAGTTCGGCGGCGGCATCTCGACCGCGGTGGCGCTGAAGTCGGGTTCGGAGAAGGTGACGGTCGCCGAGGGCAACCCGGCGGTGCTGACGGCCTTCCGCGAGGACAAGCACCTGCGCGACTTCACCGGCGACGTGCTGAACAACCCGAAGGTCAACGTCATCGACTATGACGGCAGGCTCTACGTCGCCCATACGAAGAACCGCTACGACATCGTCGACCTGTCGCTCGCCGACTCGGCCGGCCTGTCGAGCCCCGGCGGCTTCTCGATCGTGGAGAAGTACTCCTACTCGCGCGAGGCGATGGAAGCCTACATGCGGGCGCTGAAGCCCGGCGGCATCCTCTCGGTCACGCTGTGGAACAAGGAGGAACCGCCCAAGTCGGTCCTCAAGCTCTACGCGACGATGGTCGCGGCGGCGCGACAGATCGACGGCGGCAAGGACATCGCCAAAAAGTTCTACGCCGTCTCGTCCTACCTCTCGACCGCGACCGTGCTCTACAAGCGTGACGGCTTCACGGCAGCGGAGATCGAGAAGCTGAACGCGCACACGAAGGCCATGTCCTTCGACGCGATCTACTATCCCGGGCTCAAGGTCGACACGTCCGAGCTGCAGCAGATCCTGACGGACTATCGCGAGCAGTTCTTCGGTGCACCGTCCGACCCGACCGCGCCGTCCGACAAGGAGCCCAACGACAAGCCGCCACCCGGCGCGCCAGGCTCCGAGGCCACGCAGGCGAAGGACGGCGAGCCGCCGGCGCCGCGCGTGCCCGCGACCGTGCTCGGGCGTCTCGCCTGGCACTACCTGATCGACGGCGGCTGGCAGAGGGTCGCGGACGAGTACGTCTTCGACACGCGCATCCTGACCAACCATCAGCCCTACTTCGCCGCCTACATCAAGGTGCCGGATCTGCTGAAGTTCACCGACCGGCTCGAACTGGTGCAGGACGAATGGGGCTACCTGCTGCTGTGGGCGACGCTCGGCATCGCCACGGTCTTTGCGCTGACCCTCGTGCTGTTCCCCGTCGTGTTCGGCTGGCGCACCATCTTCAGCCACTATCCCGGCAAGGCCGGGACGATGCTCTATTTCCTCTGCCTCGGCCTCGGCTACATCATCGTCGAGGTGGGCATGATCTCCCACTTCATCCTGGCGCTCTCCAACGCCACGGTCTCGGCCTCGGTGCTGATCACCGGCATGCTGGTCTTCTCCGGCATCGGCAGCTTCTTCTCCGAACGCTATCTCGACCGCGCGCGCAGCTTCATGCCGAAGGTCTTCCTGGCGATCTTCGCGATCCTGGCGACCTACGCCTTCACCATCGACTATGCGCTCGACTGGATCGGCACGCTGCCCTATGCGCTGCGCATCCTGCTCTGCCTGCTGATCGTCTTCCCGCCGGCCTTCCTCATGGGCTTCCCCATGCCGACGGCGATGACCTTGCTGGGCCGACTGGGCAAGGACCACATGTTCCTGTGGGCCTGGGGCATCAACGGCTGCTTCTCGGTGATCGGCGCCGCGCTGGTGCCGATCGTGGCGACCAGCTTCGGCCTGCCGGCCGTCGTGCTGGTCGGCGCCTTCGCCTATCTGGTGGCGATGCCCGCCTTCTTCTCCGTGATCAAGCCGCTCCGGCCCCAGACCGTGGGGGTCGGGCGGCCCGCCGTCGCGTGAAGCGGCGGGCGCTGCTGCTGGGGGCCCTGCTCATGCCGACCGCCGCGCACGCCCAGCCGAAGAGACCCG
>CAYRBQ010000302.1:4357-5349 GCA_964422305.1 uncultured Reyranella sp.
GAAGCCGAAGGTACAGCCCGTCGCGGCCGCGCCGCGGGGCCTCAAGGAGGCGAAGACGCAGCTCGTCGCCTTCGATGCCTCGCCCTTCCCCTATCGCGGCTTCATCCCCGACACCAACAAGCCGTTCCTCGACAAGCGCGACGGCCAGAGGCGCGGCCATTCCAACAGCCGCGGCGACGTCTACTGGGAGGACCCGACCTACAGCGACCGCCGCTCGCTGCTCTACCTGCCCGCGGGCTTCGATCCGGCGAAGCCGGTGCTGATCGTGCTCTATCTCCACGGCCAGGGCGCGACGCTCGAGCGCGACGTCGTCGCGCGCCAGGCCGTGCCGCGGCAGGTCGCGGAGTCGGGCCAGAACATCGCGCTGGTGGCGCCGCAGCTCGCGCTCGACGCCGCCGATTCCAGCGCCGGCAACTTCTGGCGCGGCGGCCACTTCGCGAAGTATCTCGACGAGGCGGCGGAGCGGCTGATGCGACTCTACGGCAAGCGCGAAGCCGGCCGCGGCTTCAACCTCGCGTCGGTGGTGATCGTGGCCTACAGCGGCGGCTATCTGTCGACCGCCTATGCGCTGGAGCGCGGCGGCGCCAACCATCGCCTCAAGGGCGTGATCCTGATGGACGCGCTCTACGGCGACGAGCCGAAGTTCGCCGCCTGGTTCGCCGCACGCCGCAGGCAGGCATTCCTCTTGAGCGCCTACACCGACTCGACGAAGGACGAGAACGCGACCCTGCAGGGCCTGCTGGCCAAGCGCCGCATCCCCTTTGCGCGCAGCCTGCCGCGCACCCTCTCGGCCGGGACGGCGGCCTTCGTGGCCACGGGCGGCCTCGACATGCATGGCGATTTTGTTACGCGCGCCTGGACGACAGACCCGCTGAAACAGGCGCTCGCCATGATTCCCGGCTACGCGATCGCTCCAACCTCCGGCAAACGCGCCTAACTCTTCTCCTCCCCCGTCTGCGGGGGAGGTGGCCCGGAGGGCCGGAGGGGGTATC
>CAYRBQ010000303.1:0-5346 GCA_964422305.1 uncultured Reyranella sp.
GTTTTCGAGGACGGGTTCGGCTTCGAGCGCTACGCCGACTACATGCTCGATGTGCCGATGTACTTCGTCTACCGCGACGGCAAGTACATCGATGCTTCCGGCCAGAGCTTCAGGGACTTCCTGAAGGGCAAGCTGCCGGCGCGGCCGGGTGAACTTCCCTCGATCAACGACTGGGCCGACCACGTCACGACCGCGTTCCCCGAGGTCAGGCTGAAGCGCTATCTCGAGATGCGCGGCGCGGATTCGGGCCCGCTGGGCGCGCTCGATGCGCTGCCGGCCCTGTGGGTCGGGCTGCTCTACGACCAGACCGCGCTCGATGCCGCCTGGGACCTCGTCAAGGACTGGACCGTCGTCGATCACGATTTCCTGCGCGCCGAGACGCCCAGGACCGGGCTGTCGACCATGTTTCGCGGTCGCGTGCTCTCGGAGCTGGCGCGCGAGGTCGTCGAGATCGCTCATGCCGGCTTGCGCGCCCGCAAGCGGCTGGACGGCGAAGGCAACGACGAGACCACCTATCTCGCGCCGCTTGACCGTGCGGTGGCAAGCGGTCAGGCGCCGGCCGACGAGCTTCTCGCCAAGTGGAAGGGCGAATGGAAAGGCTCCTTCGCGCCGCTGTTCCGCGACTACGCCTACTGAGGTAAGGTCGGGCCATGCTCGACCGTTGCGACCGCGTCCAGATCGCCGTGCATGACGCCGCCAAGGCGGCACAGCGTTTCAACCAGCTTCTCGGCAGCCAGGTCTCGCGTCACGACCATAGCCGCCATCTCTCGGCCAGGCGCACGATCCTGGCCGTCGGCGAAAGCGAGTTCGAGCTCTGCGAGGCCGACGGCGCGGGCCTTACCCAGGATTTTCTCGCCAAGCGCGGCGAGGGGCTGATGACGGCGGGCTACTGCACCGCCGATCTCGACAGCATGGTAAGGCGCTGGGAGGGGCTCGGCGTTCCCTATGACCGCGATGCCGAGCAGCTCTATCTTTCGTCCGAGGCGACCTTCGGCCTTCCGATCGTGATCTCCGAGAGCACCTACCGCCCGCGGGTCGGTCCGGTGTCGTTCCTCTACGAGACCACCAACACGCTGATCAGCGACTGGCGCCGCGTCGCGGCGGTCTATGCCGGCCTGTTCGGCCTCGATCCCTCGCGCTTCAGCGAGATCGGCAGCGAGCGCTTCGGCTACATCGGCACGCTCACCTTGTTCGATCCGCCCAACCGGCTGGACCGCATCGAGCTCAGCCAGGTCACCGACAACGTCCATGCGATGGGCCGCTTCGCCCACAAGCACGGCGACTCGCTCTACATGTGCTACGTCGAGGTCCACGACTGGCCGAACGTGCGCCAGCGCCTGCTCGACGCCAATGCGCGCTACACGCCGCGCGGCTCCGATCCCGTCACCGATCCCGACGGCGGCTGGGTGCATCCCAAGGAATTGCACGGGCTGTTGCTCGGCGTCTCGCGCACAGGGCTCGCCTGGGACTGGTCGGGCCGCAAGGAGCTGGTGCCGCCGGCATGAAGCGCCGCGCCCTCGTCCTCGCCCTTGTCGCCGTGCCTTCCATGGCGCGCGCCCAGTCGCCGCCTGCGGACCAATGGCAGACCGTGGTGTCGCCCGACCTGCGCGTCCGCCTCGAGATGCCGGCGCCGGTGCAGAAGTCGGTCGCTACGGAGAAGGAGAAGGGCCATGCCGGCGAGCGCGTCGCCTGGGCCTCCAAGCGCGACGGCGAGATGTTCGACTTCGACTACGTCGACTACGCGCCCGGCTGGTTCTCCGACAAGGACAGCAAGCTGATGGCGAAGGAGCTGGGCCGCGGCGAGGCGGAGAAGGCCTTCCCGCGCGCCACCTTCAAGTACGTGGCCGACGAGCCGGTGACCCTGCAGGGTTGGGACGGCTATGCGCTCGACATTGCCGATGCCCAGGGCGCAGTGGTGATGATGCGGACCTACATCGTGAAGGACCGGCTCTATCGCCTGCTCGTGACGGCGAAGAACGACGAAATCACGAAGGGGGCGGCCAAGCGCTTCCTGGACTCGCTCCGGTTTGCCGAGACGAAGCCGGCCTGACCATGAGGATCTGCATCTACGGCGCCGGCGCGATCGGCGGCAACTTCGCGGCGCGCCTCTCGGCTGCCGGCAACGACGTCTCGGTCGTCGCGCGCGGCGCGCACCTCGAGGCGATCAAGGCCCGCGGCCTCACCCTCAGGACCGGCGACAGGACCATCGTCGGCAAGGTCAAAGCGAGCGACCGGCCGGCCGATCTCGGCCCGCAGGACGTCGTCATCTCCACGCTCAAGGCCTCGAGCCTCGGCGATCTCGCCGCCCATGTGGCGCCGCTGCTCGGCCCCGAGACGCCGGTCGTCTTCGCCCAGAACGGCATTCCCTGGTGGTACGGGACCGGGCTCGGCAAGGATCGGCCAAAGGCGCCGGACCTCTCGCGGCTCGATCCCGGCGGCGCGCTCGCGAGGGCCGTGGGCTTCGACCGCGCGCTGGGCGGTGTGATCACCACGTCGAACCACGTCATCGAGCCCGGCGTGATCCACAACATCTCGCCCGACCGCAACACGCTCTGGGTCGGGGAAATCGACGATCGGCAGACGCCCCGTATCGAGACACTGCGCTCGACCCTGATCGCCGCCGGCATCGCCTCGCCTGCGAGCCAGGACATCCGCTACGACATCTGGCACAAGCTGATGGCGAACCTGACCGGATCGACGCTCTGCCTGATCCTGGGCCAGCCGACGACCATCCAGAAGACGCCGATGATCAATCGTCTCGCACGCCGCGCCCACGCCGAAGCGCTGGCCATCGCGGCGGCGAACGGCGTGAAGCTCGACGACGATCCCGATACACGCTACGGCCCCAAGCGCGTCTACCCCGACCATCGCCCGTCGATCCTGCAGGATTACGAGCTCGGCCGTCCGATGGAAATCGAGGCGATCGTGCGGGCGCCGATCGCCTTTGGGCGCAGCGTCGGCATCGACACGCCGACGCTCGACGCGATCGAGTCGATTGCGGTCAGTATGGCGGAGTCGAAGGGCCTCTATCGTTCCTAGACGGCTGCTCGTCAGCGAAGCCAGGTTGCCGGCTACTTGCAGGTCACGCTGCTGGTCGTGATCTGCGCGCCCGGGAAGGATCCCTCGCTGACGGTGGTTGTGCCCGAAGCGGTGATCGTGCGGCCGGCGACGCATTGCTCCGGCGGTGCATTGCCGCGCAGGATGATGGCAGTCACCCGGCACGCTGGCGCAGGGTGGCGGATGTCGGTTTCGAATAGCCAGTTCCGGCTCATTTTCTGCGATCGATCGATCCGGCCCGTCACGGTGATGTTCAGTCCCTCGGCGCACTGCGGACGCGCCTGCGCGATGACCTGAGTTGATGTGCAGGCCAGCGTGCCGAGCATTGTCACTGTCGGAAGAAGTCGCCGTATGTATTCCCTCACATCGGCCTCCCTGGCGCCTAGATGGTGAAGTCGTACGCTGGTGCCTGGTCGATCTTGATCGCACCGGGCGGCGGGTCGGACCAGCGGCGCACCTTCATGTCGAAAGTGACGCGCACCTTCTTGCCCTTTGCGGCGGCGAGGGTGGCCATAGGAATCCTGATCTCGGCCGGATGGCGCTGGAAATCCGCCTTGTCGGAGCGCATCGCCGCTGCCGCCGAGATGGGCTTGCCGTCCGGTCCCTGCAGCGGCTGGCCGCTCTGTCCGTCCGCCAGGCTGGCGACGATCGACCAGGTGAGGCTCTCCATGCAGCAACGGGTCACGGCAAACTTCAGAACGAGGTGATCGTTTTCGACGGTGTGGGAGACGTTCTCGACCTTTGTCGGGCCGACGAGATCTCCGAGCTTCGCCAGCAGCGTCGGATCGGGAATGCCCCAGCGCGACCGTTCGTGCGGCGCGACGCCGGCTGCGAACCTCGCGAAGTTCGACGACCTGGCGATCAGGTTCTTGAAATTGTAGCCGACCTGAGTGGCATAGAGCGCAGTGATGAAGGGCGACGAGAACGAGGTGCCGTTGGTCGGCCTGCCGTCGATCAGCAACTGCCCCGGGCCCAGGACATGAGGCAGCAGCCTGCCATCGGATGTCGTGCCGACATTGGAGAAAGCCGACGGAGCGAGCGCTCCCGATGCGGTTCTGCCGAACGATCCTACATAGGTGACGAAAGGGTTCTCGCGGTGCAGGTAGGCGTTCGTCGTCTGGAGGCCGTTGAAGGCGGCGGGATTGCGCGCCGGGTCGACGCGCAGCCGGAGAAAGACGCCGTCCGCCGGGCCCGCGATCCGCTTGACCCGGATCTCGCCGTCGGTGGCCTGCGAAAATGCCGGATACATGTTGATGAGGCCCTTCACGTCGCCCGGCCGGGCGCGGGCGGAGTAGTAGACAGGCGCACCCGCAGGGCCGGTGACCTGCAGCTCGTAGTCGGCGTCGGGATGGGCCTGGGGATTCCAGGTGAGCGAGACGGTGTTTCGCCTGGTGTTGAAGGGGATGCGTATGGCGTCGATCGGTGCCGCGGCGCCGTCGGCGCGGAAATCTACATAGCCGTTGGCGTTGCGGTCGGCGGAGATCCAGGAATGGGTAGCTTCCCGTTCGTTGCCTGCGGCGATGAAGACGAAGGCTTCATGCTGCGGCAGATACGATCGCAGATATCGCGAGAGCGCATCTTCCTTCTCGTTGTAGTTCTCGAAGATCGAGTCCCAGCCAAGACTGACGTTCGAGACCACCACACCACGCGTGCTGGCGTCGAGCAGCGCCGTCGCAGCGGCATCCATGCCGCGGATTGGGTAGACGAGAATCTGCACATCAGGCAGGACGCTCCGGGCGACACGGTAGACCCAGTAGCCATGTTCGCTGTCGCCGGTGGCGCCAAAGGTCTGATCGACCTCGAGCTTCAGGGGCGAACTGCCCGGGACGACGAGCGACGTCAGGGCCATTTCCTTCGGATGGGCGTCGAGCCAGGCCTTCAAGCCGTTGAACCCGCTATCGACGATCGCCAGCTTGCCGCCGGGCAGTCGCGCCGCCATCGCCGGCTGCGTCAGGCCAACCAGGCTGCGGGCCGTGGCCATGTCGATGGCTGTCGCGGCAGGTGCCCGCCGCGTCGAAAATTCGGCAGTGGAAGGCGGCGGCACGACAACCGCCGGCATCTTGCGTTGCTGCTCCTCGAGGAAGCGGCGAAGGTACTCGCGATCGGTCTGGCCGCTGGCTGATGACGCGATCAGCAGCGCGACGAGCGCGGTTGCAATACTGCCGGACTGGCACGCATTGATGGAACGGGCTGCAATTCCCATCGGCTGCCTCCCCCAAGCATTCGAACGCTAGGAGGTATCGGGCCGGGGTTCAAGGACGCGCCCTTCAGGTCGCCGTGCCGCCGACC
>CAYRBQ010000304.1:0-5342 GCA_964422305.1 uncultured Reyranella sp.
TGCCGGGTCGAGCGTCACCGCCTCCACGGGCCGTTCGAGCAGTCCGAGCGTGCCGTAACGCAGGCCGACGGTCGCCCAGCCGTGTCCATGATGGGCCCGCAGCGCGACGGCGCGAATGGTGGCGTTGAGGCCCGCGCAATCGCCGCCGCTGGTGAGGATGCCGATACGCCTGGACATTCAGGACCTCCGAGAAATTCGCACCTCAGATGCGGGCATCAGCCCGCCTCGGTCAGCGATGTTGATTCGCAGCGCATGAACCTTAAAGTCATTCGCACGGGGACAATACGGCTCGAGGTACCTTTGTTGCGTACGCTTGGCGGCGATTTTGCACGCCTGTTCCCGGTCCTGGCCATCGTCTTCGCTATCCTCTCGCTGGCAGCGCCGCGCGAGGCCCATGCGGATTGCGTGCTGACGGGCACCACGGTGATCTGCTCGGGCAACTCGCCGGCCGGCTTCACCGCCGGCGGCGGACAGAACGGCCTCACGGTCGACGTGCTGACCGGCGCGACCGTCGGCGCGACGATCACGCTGAACGACGGCAACACCGTGACCAACCGCGGCGCCATCTCGATCCTGGGTTCCGTCGGCCCGGGCATCGAGACCAACAACAGCAGCAATATCACCAACATCGGCACGATCTCGATCGGCATCGGCGGCATCGGCATCGACGTCAACGGAAACGGCGGCAATGTCTCCAACACCGGCTCGATCAGTGTCGGCGACGGCGGCTTCGGCATCTACGCCGGCGGCAACAACGTCACCGTCAGCAACAGCGGCACCATCCGGTTTTCGGAGTGCGGGTACGGCATCCAGACGGGCGGTACCGGCGTCACGATCACCAACAACGGCAGCCTGATCGGCACGGGTTGCGGCAACACGGGCATCGACGCCGGCGGGTCGAGCACCGTCGTCAACAACGGCCTGATCGACATCGGCGATACCGGCGCCGGCATCAGGGGCGGCACCGGCACCACGATCGTCAACAACGGCACGATCGTCGTCGGCATCGACGGCACCGGCATCGAGGCGCAGGGCAACGCGACCAACAACGGCACCATCGTGCTCGGCGATGCGGCCTCCTCCGGCTTCAGCTTCGGCATGGCGGGGATCGTCGACAATCTGCGGATCGTCAATGCCGGAACGATCGTGGGCGGCGAGAACCAGACCGGCCTGTTCGTCGACGGCAACAACGGCACGGCGACCAACAGCGGCGCGATCACGATGGGGGCGGGCGGCGTCGGCATCTACATCAACGGCAACAACGGCACGGCGATCAACAGCGGCGCGATCACCGTCGGCGCGGACGGCATCGGGATCGGGATCGAAGGCACCGGCAACACGGTGCGCAACAGCGGCACGATCACCGTCGGCTCATGCGGCGTCGGCATCGACACGACGCTCTCCGGCAGCAGCAACTCGACGATCGTGAACACCGGCCGCATCTCCGGCTCGGGCTGCGATGCCACCGGCGTCGCCCTGCGCGGCGGCGACAGCCTGAGCAACAGCGGCGTGATCTCCGCTCCGTTCTCGGTCGTCACCTCGGCAGGCACGACGGCCACGGTGACGAACACCGGCACGCTGGACGGCCGCATCGACCTGCGCAACGGCAGCGGCCACCAGCTCACCAATGGCGGCCTGATCACGATCACCACGGCGCTTTCGGCGGGCGGGGGCACGGCGCACGAGATCCGCGGCACCTTCTCCCAGACCGCGGCCGGCACGCTGGCGTTGCGCGTGCTGCCGACGGCGACCGCGACCAACTTCGACACCTTCCGCGTGAACGGCGGCGTCGCGAACCTCGGCGGGCGCCTGCGCGCCCTGGTGCAACCCGGCCTCTACGGCTCGACGACCGTGTACACCGGCGCCCTGACCTTCGCCTCGTCGGCCGGCAGCTTCGCCGCCATCGACACCTCGACGATCTTCTTCAGCGCCTCGGCGGTCTACAATGCGACCAGCGTCGACCTCGTGCTGTCGCGCATCCCCTTCAACCAATTGCCGACCGGCGGCGCAAACGGCCGCGCGGTCGGCAATGCGCTCGAGGCGCAGTATTCGACCGGCCTCACCGGCACCGCGGCCTCATTCTACACGCAGCTCCTGCAGTCCACCGCGCCCAACACGCTGTCGCAGCTCACCGGCGAGGTGGCGACGGCCGGCCAGAACGCCTCGTTCGGCGCCTTCAACCAGCTCTTCGGCACGGTGTTCGGCCAGATCAACACCAGCCGCAACGCCGGAACGGCCCTCGCCCAGTCGAACGGTGGCCAGCGCCGGAGCCTGCAGCTTGCCGAGGCCTGCGGCAGCGATGCCTGCCAGGACGGCGGCGGTACGCCCGGCCGGCGCATGAACTACTGGGCGCAGGGCTTCGGCGCCGCCGGCAGCTACGACGCCAACGCCACGATCGGCAGCACGCAGGTCAACGTCACCTCGGGCGGCGGTGCCACCGGCATCGATGCCTGGGTCTCGCCCAACTTCCTGCTCGGCGCCATGCTGGGCACGACCAGCGCGGGCTACTCGCTGTACGACCTCGCGAGCAGCGGCACCTCGCAGGCGATCGTGTTCGGCGCCTACAGCAGCTACACGGCGGGGCCCGCCTATCTCGACGCCGCGCTGGCCTACGGCCGCGGCAGCTTCACCTCGCAGCGCTATGTCGGCACCGGCTCGATCAGCGAGCAGGTGAGCGGCAGCTTCGGCGGCAACCAGTATGGCGGCCGGGTCGAGGCCGGCTGGAACTTCGCCCTGGACCGCGTCGCCGTCATTCCTTTCGGCAACCTCACCGTCCAGGCGCTGCAGCAGGACAGCTACAGCGAGGTCGCACGCAACCTGGCGACCGGCGCGCTGGGCGTGACCGGCCTCAACGTGCAGGGCCAGACCACCACGTCGGTGCGCACGGTGCTGGGCGCGGAGTTCCGCGCCATGCTGCCGCTCGACGAGAGCACCGTGCTGCGCCCGCGCGCCCGCCTCGGCTGGGCGCACGAGTTCAACACCTACCGCGCCTCGACCGCGACCTTCGCCGCCCTGGGTCCCGGCGTACCGTTCACGGTGCAGGGTGCCTCGCCCGCCAGCGACGCGCTGGTCGTCACCGCGGCGGTCGAGGTCGAGCTCGGCGCGATGCTCAGGGTCTATGCCCAATTCGACGGCGATCTGGCCGGCACCGCGCGCAGCTACGCCGGCACCGGCGGCGTGCGCCTCAACTGGTAGCATTGACACGCCGAATCAATCTTGCCGTCCGCCGCCGCCGCGTCAGGATGGCGGCATGAAGAAGCGCTATGCCCAGTTCGCCGGATACAACGCCTGGGCCAACCGTCGGATCTACGATGCGGCGTCAGGACTGTCGGACGCCGAGTACCGCGCCGACCGCGGCGCCTTCTTCAAGTCGATGCACGGTACGCTGAACCACCTGCTGGCGACCGACTACATCTGGATGAAGCGCTTCACCGGTGCCGGCGAGGCGCCGGACCGGCTGGACGCGATCGTGCACGAGGAATTCGCCGACCTCCGGGCGGCGCGCGAGGCCGAGGATCGTCGCATCGTCGGCTGGATCGGCAGTCTCGACGAGGCCAAGCTCGCCGGCACGATCCGCTATCGCCGCGTCTCCTCGCCCGAGGCGTTCGAGCAGGCGCTGATGGCCGCACTCGACCACTGGTTCAACCACCAGACGCATCATCGCGGGCACGCGCACATGATCCTGACCACGCTCGGCAAGGCGGCGCCCGAGCTCGACCTGCTCTACTACCAGCGCGAGGTCGCAGCCGGACGAGCGTGAAGGGTTAGCGCAGCTCGCACACCGAGCGCTGCCGTCCCTGCCCGGGCCAGCGTGAATCGCAGACCGCGAGGACTTCGCCCGCCATGCCGTGCAGGGTGCTGGTCCAGGTGCCGTCGTCGACCGGCAGCATGATCATGGCCGCGAAGTCACGCAGGCCCACCACCCAGGCGTCGGCCTTGTCGAGCTCCTTCACCCGCACCGGCTTCCTGGGATCGTCCGGTGCGGGTGGCGGCTGGACGTGCGAGAGCTCCATGCCGCCGGTGCCGACGGCGAGGTGTGGCGGCTGGCGGGTCTCGAAGCCGATCGCCTGGAAGCGGTGCATGTGGCCCGCGATCGCCACCTTCACATGGTCGGGCAGACCGTCGGGAAAGACCCGGCGCAGCGCCTCGCGCTGGGTCTCGTTGATGAAGCCGTAGGGCGTGAGGCCGATCGGCCCGCCCTTGTCGCGCTTCACCACGCCCCAGATCGGCCGGTGGGTCACCAGCCAGGTCGGCGTGCGGTCGGCGGCCAGCATGCGGCCGACCTCGCGGTACTGCAGGATGTAGGGCTCGAGATTGTAGAGCACGGCGTCGGCGGCATTGGCCGAATCGACCATGATCAGGCTGAGCTTGCCCAGCTTCACGCGGAACGGCGGCGTCAGGATCGTCGGGAACGGCTGGCCCGCGAACGGCATCGGCGGCGACGGCCAGGCGCCGTCGCGCCACGCGGCCGGCGTCTGCGGCGGGCAAACCTGCTGGCCCCTGCCCGGCCCGAGCAAGCTGGAGCCCGCATCGAGGAGATAGAACCAGCCGGGGCCGGCGCGGCTGCACAGCTCGTGGTTGCCGCGGGCGAACAGCCAGGGCGCTGCGGGCAGCAGGCGGGCCGCGGGCGTGAAGAAGTCGTCACGCCAGTTGGTCCATTTGTCGGGGTTGGGGCTGCCCCGCATGTTCTGGCTCCAGTAGGCGGCGCCGATCGGCAGGTCGGGCACGTCCTCGTCGTCGAGGTCGCCGGTGTCGTAGACGCTCGCCTTGTAGGGCCCGGCGTAACCCGTGACGCGCGTGGGAAAGGTCAGGCCGCGTTCCGTGCCTCGATAGTTGTAGTCGCCGACATGGACGATCAGGTCGGGGCGCTGAGTCGCCTCATCGTCCGACAGCATGCCGAACGGCCAGGCCCTGGCGAAGCCGTCGCCCGCACAGCTCTGCGGCTTGTCCTTGGTGTCGCCCTTGCAGCCGCTGTCGCCCACCAGCACGATGCGACGCGGCGTGGCGAGCGACACCGAGGGCAGGTCGATCCTGCGGTCGCCGGCGAAGACGCTGGCTGCCTCGCCCACCGGATAGCGCGCCTCGCAGACCGTCACCCGGTCGAACTGGCCGCCCTCGGGCCTGAGGCGCGGCGTCATCGCCACGGGCACGCCGCCGCGCGAGGAGCGCAGCACCGGGCATGTCGTCATGCGCTCGGCGACCGAACGCACCATCGGCACGGTCGCACCGTCGCCGCCCTCGCCCAGCAGGACGAAGGCGGTGAAGAATGCCGGCGCCTGCGCGCGCGCCGCGCCGGCGGCGAACACCAGGAGGACGGCTATGCAGAGGATGCGCATGGTTGC
>CAYRBQ010000305.1:0-5328 GCA_964422305.1 uncultured Reyranella sp.
CGCCGGCCGCCTCGTAGGCCTGCAGGCGCTTGATGACGTCGTTCAAATCGGCAACGCCGCGCAGGAATCCCTCGGCGCGCGCCGTGAGCACGAACGGCACTGGCAGCGAACGCGCCGCCTCGACCGCCGCCTTGATGCGGGTGGCCGCCTCGTCGATCGAGTAGAGCGGCTTGTCCTTGTTGCCGGTGGCATCCTCGATCGAGCCGCCGACCAGGCCGACGCCCGAGGCCTGGCGGATCGTCTCGGCGGCATCGGCCGGCAGGTCGCCGAAACCCTTCTCGAGGTCGGCGGCCACCGGCAGGTCGGTCGCGTTGACGATCAGCCGCGCATTGGCCAGCGCCTCCTCGCGGGTCACCTTGCCGTCGCGCTTGCCCAGCACGCCCGCCTTGGCGCCGCTCGAGGTCGCCAGCGCCTCGAAGCCCAGGCCCGCCAGCACACGCGCCGAGCCCGCGTCCCACGGGTTGGGAATGACGAAGGCGCCGGGCGCCTCGTGCAATGCGCGGAACTTGCGAGCCTTGTCGGCCTGGCTGACGCTCATGACGTTTCCCCTGCTTGGGCTTTCGAAGGGCGGCAGTTTGTCTCCGCCCCTCTTTCGGGCGCAACGGAGATTAATTCAAGCAGCCCCTAGACGATCGCCATCAAGGTTGCGTTGCCGCCCGCGGCCGCGGTGTTGATGCTGGTCGAGGTCTCGCCGAGCAGTCCCTCCAACCTGTAGTCCTCGCTTCCGTCTGCCAGCGCATCGATCGCTATGGCCTGCAGAGCGACGATCGCGCCCGGCCGTCGCGCGAGGCGCATCGCCACCTCGCGGGCCTTGTCGCCCTCGCCCTCGAACAGCACGCCGGCCAGATCGTCCACCGCCTCCCAGTCGCCCAGGACGGCGACACGCTTCGCAAGTTCGGGCGGCAGATCGGCCAGCGGTCCGGCCTCCGGCACCACGACGTCGTTGCCCGTCGCAAGCGCCGCACCGAACTGCAGCAGCAGCCCCGTCTCCGTCGAAGCCAGCAGGGCGATGCGGCCACGGCCGTGCAGGCGATAGCGGTTCTGCTCGCCGACCGGCCCCGGCAGATCGACGACCCCGCCCAGCGCGCTTTGCTCGACGTAGCGCCGGCAGCGGGCTGCCGCGTCGCCGTACCCCTTGGCCTCGAGCCAGGCGCAATAGGTTTGCATCGGCGCCATCGCCGCGCGCATCGCCGGGATGTCGCTGCCCGGCCCCGCCGCCAGCAGCCGCAGCAGGTAGAGCGGCCCGCCTGCCTTCGGGCCCGTCCCGGATTGCCCGAGCCCGCCGAATGGCTGCACGCCCACCACGGCGCCCACGATGTTGCGGTTCACGTAGACGTTGCCCGCTGCGATCCGCCTGGCCACGCGATCCACCGTGCGGTCGATGCGCGTGTGCAGGCCAAAGGTGAGGCCGTAGCCGGTCGCGTTGATCTCGCCGAGCAGGCTGTCGAGGTCCTGCCGCCGGTAGCGCAGGACATGCAGCACCGGCCCGAACACTTCGCGCTCGACGTCGGCCACCCTGTCGATCTCGATGACCGTCGGCCCCACGAACGTGCCGTGCGCCGTCTCCGCGGAAAGCGGCAGCGAGTCGACCCGGAAACCGCGGGCGCGCATCTCGCTGACATGCTTCTCGATGGCCGCCTTGGCCTCCGCGCCGATCACCGGCCCCACGTCGGTCGAGAGCCGTCCGGGATCGCCAAGCTTCAGCTCGCGCATCGCGCCCTTCAGCATCTCGAGCAGCCGGTCCGCCACGTCCTCCTGCAGGCAGAGGATGCGCAGCGCCGAGCAGCGCTGGCCCGCGCTGTCGAACGCCGAGACCAGCGCGTCGCCCACCGCCTGCTCGGCCAGCGCCGAGGAGTCGACGATCATGGCGTTCTGGCCGGCCGTCTCGGCGATCAGCGGCACCGGCCGCCCGTCCTCGGGCGGATGCTCGGCAAGTTGCCGCTGAATCAGGCGCGCCACCTCCGTCGAGCCGGTGAACACCACGCCCCGCGTCGCCGGATGCGCCACCAGCGCCGCACCGATCCTGCCATCGCCCGGCACGAGCTGCAGCGCGCCCCCGGGAATGCCGGCTTCGTGCAGCAGCCGCACCACGGCCGCGCCAATCAGCGGCGTCTCCTCCGCCGGCTTGGCCAGCACTGTGTTGCCGGCCGCCAGGGCCGCCGCGATCTGGCCGGTGAAAATGGCCAGCGGAAAATTCCATGGGCTGATGCAGACCACCGGTCCGAGCGGCCGGTGCCCCTTGCCCTCCAGCAGGGCCTCGGCTTGGCCGCCGTAGTAGCGCAGGAAGTCGATGGCCTCGCGTCCCTCGCCGATCGCATTGGCCACCGTTCGCCCGCCCTCGCGCACGACCAGCCCGGCCAGCCGCGGCAGCGCCGCCTGCAGGAGATCGGCGGCCCGCCGCAGCAGGGCCGCCCGTGCCGACGGTGCCGTCGCCGCCCAATCCGCGGCCGCCGCCTTCGCCCGCTCGACGGCAGCCGCCGCCGATTCGGGCGTGGCGTCGAACACGGTGCCGACGACGTCGCGACGGTCCGCCGGATTGACGACCTCTCGACCCTTCCCGCCCTCGCCCGCGGTCCAGGTCTCCGCGGCACTCGCCGCCAGCCTGTGCGCCAGCGCCGCGAGACACCGCTCGTTCGAGAGATCGACGCCCTCGGAGTTGCGCCGTGACTCGCCGTAGAGATCGCGCGGCAGGCGGATCAGCGGATGGGGCGCGCCCAGCGGCTGGATCGCCTTCGCGAGCTCGACCGGGTCGGCCACGAGATCGTCCACCACGACATCGGGATTGGAGATGCGGTTCACGAACGAGCTGTTGGCGCCGTTCTCCAGCAGCCGGCGCACGAGATAGGGCAGCAAGGTTTCGTGCGTGCCGACCGGCGCATAGATCCGGCACGGCCGGCCGAGCCCCTCGGGATCGACGACCTCCTCGTAAAGCGGCTCGCCCATACCGTGCAGGCACTGGAACTCGTAGCGGTCCGGCGTGAAGGGCTCGCCCGCCAGCGCCTCGATGGCGGCCAGGGTCTGCGCGTTGTGGGTGGCGAATTGCGGGAACACCGCGTCCCCCGCCGCCAGCAGCCGGCGCGCGCAGGCGATGTAGGCCACGTCGGTGTAGATCTTGCGCGTGTAGACCGGGAAGCCCGGGAGCCCGTCGACCTGGGCACGCTTGATCTCGCTGTCCCAGTAGGCGCCCTTCACCAGCCGGACCATGATCCGATGGCCGCTCCGGCGCGCGAGATCGACCAGGAAATCGATCATGGCGGGGCAGCGCTTGCCGTAGGCCTGCACGACGAAGCCAATGCCGTGCCAGCCCGCGAGGTCCGGCTCGAAGCAGATCGCCTCCAGCAGGTCGAGCGAAAGGTCGAGCCGGTCGGCCTCCTCGGCGTCGATGTTGAAGCCGATATCGTGACGGCGCGCCAGCAGCGCCAGCGCGCGCAACCGCGGCAGCAGTTCGGACATGACGCGGTCAGCCTGGGCGCGCGCGTAGCGCGGATGGAGCGCCGAGAGCTTGATCGAGATGCCGGCGCGTTCGTGCACCCCCTCGCCCGTCGCCGCCCTTCCGATCGCCTCGATGGCGCTCTCGTAGGCCGCGAGGTAGCGCGCCGCGTCCTCGGCCGTCACCGCCGCCTCGCCCAGCATGTCGTAGGAGTAGCGGAAGCCGCGCGCCTCGCGTTTGCGGCCGTTGTCCAGCGCCTCCTCGATGGTGCGCCCGGTCACGAACTGCTCGCCCATCATGCGCATGGCCATGTCGACGGCGGCGCGGATCACCGGCTCGCCGCCGCGCGCGATCAGGCGCGTCAGCGCGGCCGCCAGACCACGGTCGGTCGTCTCGGCCGTCAATCTGCCGGTGACCATCAGTCCCCAGGTCGCCGCGTTCACGAACAGCGAGCGTCCGGGACCGAGATGCGAGCGCCAGTCGCCGGCCGCCACCTTGTCGCGGATCAGCGCGTCGCGCGTGTCGTCGTCGGGGATGCGCAGCAGCGCCTCGGCGAGGCACATCAACGCCACACCCTCGCGGCCCGACAGCGAGTATTCGTGGATCAGCTCCTCGACGCCACCGACCCGAGGCTTGGCGCGGATCGCCAGCACGAGGCGCCGCGCCATGGCCTCGGCCTTCGCCGCCAGTTCGGGCGGCAGGGTCGCCTCCTCGACCAGCGGCGGCACGCACTCTTCCTCGGGCCGCCGGTGCATGGCGGTGATGCGCGCGCGCAGCGGCGCCTGAGGCGCAACGTCACCGGCGAACGAGGAAAAAGGGCGCAACACCATCGGTCGATGATGTTGGTCGTTCCGCGGCGGAGCGCCAGTCCTTTCGCGGCCCTACTTGCTGCGCCCGTCCCACATCTTCGGGGACAACGTGTCGACGTCCACGCCCTCGATGCAGCGCAGGTTGATGCCGACCGACGGCGTGCCGTCGGGCATCTTGCCCTCGGCGAAGGCCTCGTTACCGCACGACTTGCAGAAGCGGTGGTGCAGCGACTTCTTGCCGAACTGGTAGTCGCCGAGCTGGGCGGCGTCGGCCTTGAGCTTCAGCGCCGTGCGTGGCGCGAAGGCCCACACTGCACCGAGCCGCGTGCAGATCGAGCAGTTGCACTTCAGCGCGCCCGAGAGGTCGAACTCGACGTCGTAGGCCACGGCGCCGCAGTGGCAGCTGCCGGAATAGGACTTGGTCTCGGGCATGGCGGTCCCCTTGTAATCGGCAGGATTGTTCCCTATATGTTCCTATCGAATGTCCGTCCGGCCCTGCCCGTCCAGCCAACGTCCCCGAGGGGGATCGGCTGCACGAGCGGCCCGACGCGAACTCCAAAATGCACGCGTCTGCCGCGCACGGACTGTCCCCGCGCAGAGGATGATTACCGAAGGATCAGAACGGGTTGGGAGGCGATCTGTGGGACATCCGACCTCCGCAAATCGCGGAGGTCGCCAGCACTGCCAGCACCGAGAGCAGCGGCTAGCCCGGCCAGGGCAGCGACCAGGTCTTCACGTTGGTGAAGCTCTTCATCGCCTCGAGCACGCCTTCCTTGTAGCCGAGGCCCGAATCCTTGATGCCGCCGAACGGCGACATCTCGATGCGATAGCCCGGCACCTCCCAGACGTTCACCGTACCGACGTCGAGCTCGTTGACGAAGCGCGTGATGTGGTCGAGCCGATTGGTGCACACGCCCGAGGACAGGCCGTAGCGCGTCGAGTTGGCGATGCGGATGGCGTCGTCGATGTCGCGGCAGCGGATCACGGGGATCACCGGCCCGAACGTCTCCTCGCGCACCAGCTCGCAATCGTAGGGCACGCGGTCGACGACCGTCGGGGGATAGAGCGCGCCCACCCGGTCGTTGCCGT
>CAYRBQ010000306.1:0-5317 GCA_964422305.1 uncultured Reyranella sp.
GGTGAGTGGCAGCGTGACGTGGGTGAAGCGATAGAGCGGCGTCGCGCCCAGGGTGGCGCCAGCCTCGCTCAGCCGCGGATCGATCAGCTTCACCACCGAGTAGATCGGCAGGATCATGAAGGGCAGGAAGATGTTGGCGGCGCCCAGCACCAGGCCCGTCTCGGTGAACAGCAGGCGCTGCGGCTCGTCCCAGAGGCCGAGCCCGATCATCAGTTGCGAGACGACGCCGTCGCGGCGCAGCACGATCTGCCAGGCGAAGGCCTTGACCACGGCGCCGATCGAGAGCGGCAGGATGATCGAGACCAGCATGACGATCTGCACGAACGCGCCGGCGCGGGCGAGTGCAAAAGCCGCGGGATAGCCGATCAGGAAGCAGACAAGCGTGACCCAAGCCGCGACCCGCAACGTGTTGCCGACGACGCGCCAGTTGAACGGATCGGCCATGAACGCGACGTAGGGCTGCACCGTCGGGCCGGCCGGGCCGCTGAAGCTCTTCATCAGCAGCCAGATCAGCGGAAAGGCATAGACGACGAGCAGGTAGAGCACGGCAGGCGCGGCGAGCAGCGCGACGGGATCGCGCCAGACTGACGGGACGCCGCGCGTGCTCATGGCGCGGGGTAGATCAGCGTGTCGGCGACGGCCCAGCCGAGCCTCATCTCGGTGTTGGGCGGCGGCAGGCCGTCCGGCAGGTCCGAGGTCTCCACCATGAGGCTGTCGCCGTCGCGTGCCTGGAAGTGAAGCTGCACCTTGGCGCCTTGAAAGACCGTGTCGCAGAGCTTCGCGGACAGCGCGAAATCATGCGGAGGGTTGACCTTGATGCGTTCAGGCCGAACCGCGAGCACGACCGAGGCGCCCGCCACGAAATCGCCCGGCGCGCGCAGGACGCCGTAGGCGGTCTGCACGGCGACCAGGCCTTGCTCGGTGCCGAGGACCTTGCCAGCCAGGCGCGAGGAGAGGCCTACGAATTCCAGCGCGAAGGCGGTCGCCGGCCGACGGTAGATCTCCTCCGGCGGCGCGAGCTGCTCGATTGCGCCGCGGTTCATCACCGCGATGCGGTCGGACATGGTGAGCGCCTCGTCCTGGTCGTGCGTCACGAACACCGCGGTGATGCCGAGCTCGCGCAGCAGGCGGCGGAGCTCGATCTGCATGTTCTCGCGGAGCTTGCGATCGAGGGCGGAGAAGGGCTCGTCGAGCAGCAGGAGCTTCGGCCGTACCGCGAGCGCTCGCGCCACCGCCACACGCTGCTGCTGGCCGCCGGATAGTGCGCGCACCGATCGGTCGGCGAAGTCGGTGAGATGCACCAGAGACAGGAAGCGCCGTACGGTCGGTCCGATCTCGCCCGCCGGATGCTTCCGCGCCTTTAGGCCGAACGCGATGTTCTCGGCGACCGTGAGGTGGGGGAACAGCGCGTAGTTCTGGAAGACCACGCCGACATCGCGCCGGTGCGGCGGGCGGGCGCCGATATCCTCGCCGTCCAGCCTGATCGTGCCGCGGTCGGCGGCGAGCAGGCCGGCGACGATGCGCAGCAAGGTCGTCTTCCCGCAGCCCGACGGGCCGAGAAGCGAGATGAACTCGCCGGCGACCACCTTCAGGTCGACGCCACCCAGAACGGTGGTGCCGCCGAAGGTCTTCTCGGCGCCTTCTATGTCGAGGAAGGACTCCGCGGCCACGGCCGGCTTACATCGCCATGTCGCGGTCCCAGCGCTTCACCCAGTCGGCGCGCTTGTCCGCGACGAACTTCCAGTCGATGCCGTGGATGGTGACGCCGGTCGGCGCGCCGGCGGGAACCGGCGTGTCCTTGTTGGTCGGCAGCGAGTAGGTCGCGGTCGAGAGCTTCGCCTGCACCTCGGGGCCGATCATCTCGTTGATGTAGCCGGCCGCCAGCTCGGGCTGCGGACCGCCCTTCACCAGCGCCACGCCCGACGGCATGGCGAAGATGCCTTCCTTCGGCACGGCGATGTCGACCGGCGCGCCGCCGACCTTGCGCTCCATCGCGACCTGCGAGATCGCGCTCGAGATCATGAAGCCCTCGCCCTGCTCGAGGAGATTGTAGGCCTGCGGCATCTGCGTGTAGGCCGTCAGCAGGTTGGGCTTGATGGTGACCAGCTTCTTGAAGGCCGCGTCGATGTCCTTCTGCGCCTCGGCCATCGGCTTGCCGGTGGCGAGCTGCGCGGCCATGAAGAGGTTGGCGAGGCCTTCGGTGTTCTGCAGCGACGGCAGGATGATCCGCCCCTTGTACTTGGCGTCGTAGATGTCGGCCCACGAGGTCGGTGTCGCCTTGAGCGCCTTCGGGTTGTAGGCAATGCCGAGCCAGGGCTGCAGGTAGTTGCACCACATCCCGTCCATGTGGACCGTGCCGGGCTTCAGCATCGCGAGGTTGGGGACGCTGGCGGTCGTCAGCTTCTCGAGCAGCCCTTCGGCAACGGCCGGGATCATCACCGGATCGTCCATCATGACGACCGAGAGGTACTGCTTGTCCTTGTTCTTCTGCATCTTCTCGAGGTTCACGAGCGAGCGCGAGCCCTCGAACACGATCTTGCAGTTGAACTTCTTCTCGACGGCGGGGCCGATGATGGTCTCGACGAAGTTCTTGTGGCTGGCCGCGCCGCCGATCACGAGCTCCTTGCCCTGGGCACGGAGGATGCGCGGCGCAGCGAGGGCGGCCGTTGCGGCGCCGGCGGCGGCGAGCAATGCACGGCGGTTGAAACCGGCGGCGGTACGGGCGGTGATCCTGGGCTTGGTCATGCTTGGGCTCCCTTATGGAACCCGGGAAAGCAAGGACCGTGCCTAGCCTTCGCCGCCCTTAAGGCGCGCCACTTCTTCTTCCAGCTCCTTGATGCGTCGCGTGAGCTGATCGACGGCCGGTGCGATCTCAGCCTCGCTGAAGCGCGGCACGATGTGCTGGCGGCAATTGACGTCCCAAGCCTCGATCGTGAAGGCGATCGCCCGTTCGGGGCGGGCCTTGTAGCGCGGGTCGACCAGCCGCTCCATCAGCTCGATATCGCCTTCGACGATGCGGGCACGCCCCCACAGCTTGACCCGCTGCTGGGTCGCGAAGTGCAGGATGAAGATGTGGGCACGGTCGTTTTCGCGCAGATGGCCGAGCGAGATGTACTGGCGGTTGCCCGCGAAGTCGGCAAAGGCCAGCGTGTGGCTGCCGATCGGCTTCAGGAAGCCCGGCGGCCCGCCACGGTGCTGGATATAGGGGCGGCCATCGCCGCTCGCGGTGGCAAAGAAGAACGTGTCGATGGCACCGAGGAACCGACGGAGATCGTCGGTGATCTCCGTCTTCCAGTCCTTGCCCTCGAACTGCGCGCGCGACCCGAGACGCGCCTGCTCCGCCTTGACCGCCGGCGAGAACAGGACGTCTTCGGGATCGGACATCGCTACTCCAGTTTCTTGCCGAGCTGGCCCGCCACTTCCTGGATGAACTGCCAGGCGACGCGGCCGGAGCGGGAGCCACGCGTTACCGACCACTCGACCGCCTGCTTGCGCAACGTCTCGACCGGCACGTCCAGCTTGTAGAACGCGGCATAGCCTTCGATCATGGCGAAGAACGTGTCCTGGTCGGCGTTATGGAAGCCGAGCCACAGGCCGAAGCGATCCGACAGCGAGACCTTTTCCTCGACGGCTTCCGACGGGTTGATCGCCGTCGAGCGCTCGTTCTCGATCATGTCGCGCGGCATCAGGTGGCGGCGGTTGGACGTCGCGTAGAACACGACGTTGTCCGGCCGCCCTTCGATGCCGCCGTCCAGCACGGCCTTTAGCGACTTGTAGGCCGCATCCTGGCCGTCGAAGGAGAGGTCGTCGCAGAACACGATAAAGCGACGCTTGGTGCTGCGCACCCTGGTGAGCAGCGCCGGCAGTGAGGGGATGTCCTCGCGATGGATCTCGACCAGCGCCAGGGGACCGGGCGGCCCGCCCATCTCGCGGTTCACGTGCGCATGGACGGCCTTGACGATCGAGCTCTTGCCGGCGCCGCGCGAGCCCCAGAGGAGCGCATTGTTGGCGGGCAGGCTCCTGGCGAAGCGACGGGTGTTCTCGAGCAGGGTGTCCTTCTGCCGGTCGACACCGACCAGCAGGTCGATGTTCACCCGGTTGACCTTGGGAACCGCTTCCAGGCGGTGGCCGGCGGCGTGCCAGACGTAGGCTTCCGCCTCGCTCATGTCCGCCGAGGGCGGAGCCGGTGGCGCCAGACGGTCGAGTGCTGCCGCGATGCGTGAAAGCGTGTCTTTAAGGTCTTGATCCATCGTTGCCGGCTGTCGAAAAGGGGGCGACCATATCGCCCTGAGCTTGCATTGCAAAGCGGGGCGGGGCCGCTATAGTCCGCGCGCTTTTTCGACGGCCGGAAAGACTCGGGAGCAGAAGATGATCATTTCCCAGGCGTGGGCACAGGGTGCCGGTGGCGGCGGCGGGGACTTCCTCGTCCAGCTCTTCCCGCTGATCCTCATCTTCGTCGTCTTCTACTTTCTCCTGATCCGTCCGCAGCAGGCCAAGGTGCGTGCTCAACGCGAGATGCTGGCCGGCGTGAAGCGCGGCGACCGCGTCGTCACCGGTGGCGGCATCATCGGCCTCGTAACCAAGGTGATCTCGGACAACGAGGTTCAGGTGGAACTTGCCGAGGGCGTGCGGGTTCGCATCATCAAGCAGACCATCACCGACATCGTGGCGCGCGGCGAGTCGGTGCGCGGGCCGAAGGAGAGCGAAGAGGACGACAAGCCCCTTCTGCCGCCGCCGGCTGCCGCGCCCGAGCGCAAGGGAGGCCTGTTCGGCGGTCTGTTCGGCGGCGGCGGCGCCAAGAAGTAGCCCGTCAAAGGTCTGTAGGTCGGCATGCTCAATCTCCCGCGCTGGCAAACGATCGTCATCGCCGGCATCACGCTGTTGTCGGCGCTGTTCGCCCTGCCGAACCTGCTGCCGGCGGGCGTGCTCGACCATCTGCCGCATTGGTACTCGTCGAGCCGGATCAACCTCGGCCTGGACCTGCGCGGCGGTGCGCATTTCCTCCTGGAGGCCGACCTGCGTTCGGTCCTGAACGAGCGGCTGACCAACCTGTCGGACTCGGTGCGCGGGGAGCTGCGCAAGCAGCAGGTCCCGTTCAAGGACGTCAACGTCGAGCCGGGCCGTGCGCTGATCGTCACGCTGCGCGACGAGGCGAGTCGGGCCAAGGCGATCGAGGCGATCCGGACGGTCGATCCGACCCTTGTCGTGTCGGGTGCCGGCGACACGATCAGGCTGGCCTACTCGGAGCAGGAGCTCTTCAAGAAGAAGAAGGAAGTAATCGACCAGTCGATCGAGATCCTGCGCCGTCGCGTCGACG
>CAYRBQ010000307.1:0-5312 GCA_964422305.1 uncultured Reyranella sp.
AACATGTGCTCGGTGCGGCAGAGGCCGATGCCCTCGGCGCCGAACTTGCGCGCCTGCTCGGCATCGGCCGGGGTCTCGGCGTTGGCGCGGACACCGAGCGTGCGGACCTGGTCGGCCCATTCCATGAGCTGGGCGAAATCGCCCGACAGCTCGGGCTGCACCGTCGGCACGACGCCCAGCATGATCTCGCCGGTGCCGCCATCGAGGGTGATGAACTCGCCTGTCCTGACCGTGACGCCGCGCACCGTGAGCGTGCCGGCACGGCCGTCGATGCGCACGTCGCCCGCTCCAGCGACGCAGGGCTTGCCCATGCCGCGCGCCACAACGGCGGCGTGGCTGGTCATGCCGCCGGTCGAGGTGAGGATGCCTTCGGCGGCGTGCATGCCGTGGATGTCCTCTGGGCTGGTCTCGCGCCGCACCAGGATCACCTTCTCGCCGGTGCGCGCCTGCCGCTCCGCCTCGTCAGCCGAGAACACGACCTTGCCCGAGGCAGCCCCGGGCGATGCCGGCAGGCCCTTGGCGATCACCTTGCGCTGCGCCTTTGGATCGAGCGTGGGATGGAGCAACTGGTCGAGCGAGGATGGCACGATGCGCGCCACCGCCTCCTTCTTGTCGATCAGGCCCTCGTGCACCATGTCGACGGCGATCTTGAGCGCGGCCTTGGCGGTGCGCTTGCCGTTGCGCGTCTGCAGCATGTAGAGCTTGCCGCGCTGGACGGTGAACTCGATGTCCTGCATGTCGCTGTAGTGCTTCTCGAGCTTCCGGCGTACGCCATCGAGCTGCTTGAAGACCTCGGGCATCACCTCTTCCATTGCCGGCGCATCCGACTTCTGGGCGAGCTTGCCTTGCACGGTGAGATGCTGTGGCGTGCGGATGCCGGCTACGACGTCCTCGCCCTGCGCGTTCACGAGATACTCGCCGTAGAACAAGTTGGTGCCGGTCGACGGATCACGCGTGAAGGCGACGCCCGTAGCGCAGTCCTCGCCCATGTTGCCGAACACCATGGCCTGCACGTTGACCGCGGTGCCCCAGCTCTCCGGGATCGAATGCAGGCGCCGGTAGGTGATGGCGCGCTGGTTCATCCATGATTCGAACACCGCGCCGACGGCGCCCCAGAGCTGCTCGCGCGGCTCCTGCGGGAACGGCTTTCCAGTCCGCTTCTCGACGAGCTTCTTGTATTCGCCGACCACGGCGCGCCAGTCGTCGGCCTTGAGGTCGGTGTCCATCTGGACACCGAGATCCTCCTTCCGGAGCTCCAGCGCTTCCTCGAAATAGTGATGGCCGACGTCGAGCACGACGTTGGAGTACATCTGGATGAAACGGCGGTAGCTGTCCCAGGCGAAGCGCTCGTCGCCGGAGGACTTGGCGAGCCCCAGCACCGTCTTGTCGTTGAGGCCGAGGTTGAGCACCGTGTCCATCATACCAGGCATCGAGGCTCGCGCACCCGAGCGCACCGACACCAACAGAGGATTGGTCGGATCGCCGAACTTGGCGCCGACCACCTTCTCGACGCCGGCGAGGGCCTTTTCGACCTCGTCTTTCAGCTCCTGCGGATAGGTGTTCTTGTTGTCGTAGAAGTAGGTGCAGACTTCGGTCGTGATGGTGAAGCCCGGCGGCACCGGCAGGCCGAGGCTCGACATCTCAGCCAGGTTGGCGCCCTTGCCGCCCAGCAGGTTGCGCATCTCGGCGCGGCCTTCGGCCGTGCCATCCCCGAAACTGTAGACCCACTTGGCCATGCTTAGCCCTCGATCTTCGAGAAATCGGCTACCGAATCCATGGTAGCGCGTATCTGGTTGAGCAATTTCAGCCTGTTCAGCCGCAAATCGGGCCGATCCGTGACGTTCACTGTGACCTTGTCGAAGAAAGTGTCGATCGGCCCGCGCAGATCCGCGAACGCCTTCATGGCGCCGGCGAAATCCTCCGCCGCCAGTGCAGGCTTCACGACGCGCTCGATCTCGGCCAAGGCGGAAGCAACGGTTTTCTCTTCGGCTTGTTCCAGCAGCGCAGCATCGGCCGCGCCTGCGATCTTGGCGGCGAGCGCCTTGTCCTTCTTCTCTTCCGCACGCACGATGTTCGCCGCGCGGCCATAGCCGGTCAGGAGGTTCTTGCCGGCCTCGCTGCCGAGGAAGGCCTGCAACGCCTCGACCCTCGCCAGCAGGCGGACGAGATCGTCCTCGCCACCGAGGGCGAGCACCGCATCGACCACATCGTGGCGCACACCCTTCTCCCGCATCTGCACCTTGAGGCGCTCGGCGAAGAAGGCGAGCAAATCGTCGGCCTCGAGGAGCGGTTTGAGCGGCAGACGCAGCTTGTTCTCGACGATGATGCGGATCACGCCCAGCGCAGCACGGCGCAGCGCGAAGGGATCGCGCGAGCCCGTGGGCTTCTCGCCGATCGACCAGAACGACGTCAGTGCATCGAGTTTATCGGCCAGGGCGACGACGGCGGAAACCGGTGCGCTGGGGCAGCGATCGTTCGGGCCGGCCGGTGCATAGTGGTCGCCGATCGCATCGGCCACCACGGCCGGCAACTTCTCGCCCAACGCGTAGTAGCGGCCCATCACGCCCTGCAGCTCGGGGAACTCGCCGACCATGCCGCTTACAAGATCAGCTTTGCAGAGCCGCGCCGCCTGCTCGACCTGGCCTGCATCCGCGCCCGGCACGACCTTCGCAAGCGCCGCCGCGAGCTTCACGATGCGCTCGACCCGTTCGGCCTGCGTGCCGAGCTTGGCGTGGAACACGACCTGCTTCAGCGTCGGCAGCCTGCCCTCCAGCGTCTGCTTGCAGTCCTGGTCCCAGAAGAACTTGGCGTCGGCGAGGCGCGCGCGCAGCACGCGCTCGTTGCCGTCGACGATCGTCTTGCCGCCGTCGCGCGCCACGTTGTTGGCGACCACCACGAAGCGGTTCGCCAGCGCACCGCCCGCCTTGGTCGTCGCGAAGTAGCGCTGGTGCGTCTTCATCGAGACGATCAGCACCTCGGCCGGCACGTCCATGAACTGCGCATCGATCGTGCCGAGCAGCGGCACCGGCCATTCGACCAGACCCGTGACCTCGTCGAGCAGCTCATCGTCCTCGTTCAAGAAGACCTGGGCATCTCCGCAGAGCTTGCGTGCGCCCTCGAGGATGATCTTCTTGCGCTCGGCCGGATCGAGAATGACGTGAGCCGCCCTGAGCTTGGCCGCATAGTCGGCGAAGCTCGAAACCTTGATCTCGCCCTTGCTGAGGAAGCGATGGCCGCGCGTGGTGTCGCCGAACGCCACCGGCGCCATGCCGCCGCCCGGCTCGACCGCACCCTTCAGCACCTTGCCGTCGAACAGCGCAACAATGCCCTGCAGCGGACGCACCCACTGCATCGTGCCGCTGCCCCACTTCATCGACTTGGGCCAGGGCAGCGCCTTCATGGCGGCGTCGATCACCGCCGGCAGCGCCTCGGCCGTCGGGCCGCCCTTCTTCGTAACGACGGCGAACCAGAATTCGCCCTTGCCGGTGTCGCGCTTCTCGGCCTGATCGAGTGAGGCGAGACCTGCGCTCTTGAGGAAGCCTTGAACGGCCTGATCGGGCGCACCGACGCGGGGGCCTCGCTTCTCCTCGCTGACATCGTCGCGTCGCGCGGGAATGCCGTCGACCACCAGCGCCAGCCGCCGCGGTGTCGCGAAGACCTGCGCCTTCTCGAAGCCGATGCCCGCGCCCTTCAGCCCGTCGCAGACCAGCCGCTTCAGATCGTCCGACGCCCGCGCCTGCATGCGCGCCGGGATCTCCTCGGAAAGCAGCTCTAGTAGAAGCTCGGCCATCTCAGGCCGCCTTCTTCTGCGTGGCCAGCCAAGCCTCGCAGCAGGCCTTTGCGAGGTCGCGCACGCGCAGGATATAGCTCTGCCGTTCGGCGACGCCGATCACGCCGCGCGCGTCGAGCAGGTTGAAGTTGTGGCTCGCCTTGATGCACTGCTCGTAGGCCGGCAGCGGCAACTTCTTCCCGACCAGCCGACCGCATTCCTTCTCGGCATCATTGAAGTGCCGGAACAGCATTTCCGTGTCGGCGTGCTCGAAGTTGTAGGCCGACTGCTCCTGCTCGTTCTGCAGAAACACGTCGCCGTAGGTCAGAGGCACTTCGGAGTCGGCGCGGTTGAACGGCAGCTCGTAGACCGTCTTCCTGTCGAACAGGTACATGGCGAGCCGCTCGAGCCCATAGGTGATCTCGCCGGCGACCAGGTCGACCTCGATCCCGCCTACCTGCTGGAAGTAGGTGAACTGCGTGATCTCCATGCCGTCGCACCAGACTTCCCAGCCGAGCCCCCAGGCGCCGAGCGTCGGGCTCTCCCAATCGTCTTCGACGAAGCGGATGTCGTGCAGCGACGTGTCGATGCCGATCGCATCCAGCGAGCCAAGATAGCGCTCGAGGATGTCGGGCGGCGACGGCTTCAGGATCGCCTGGAACTGGTAGTAGTGCTGCAGGCGGTTGGGGTTCTCGCCATAGCGACCGTCCGTCGGGCGGCGCGACGGCTGCACATAGGCGGCATACCAGGGCTTCGGCCCCAGCGCGCGCAGCGTTGTCGCGGTGTGGAAGGTGCCGGCACCCATTTCCATGTCGAAGGGCTGCAGGATCAGGCAGCCCTGTGCCGCCCAATACTCCTGCAGGGTCAGGATGAGTTCCTGGAAGCACGTCGGCTTGGCGCGCGCTGCTGTGGGGTTCGACACCGGTATTCCCCGAAGCTCAGAAGGCCTTTTATTTCCGCGACTTATGGCCGTTTTTGCGGTGCGGCAAAATAGGTTCCGCCCCTACCCCGGTCAAGGCTGGCAGCGGACTGCGGCCTTATGGCAGTGGACGGCCGCACTGGCCGCATTTTTCGGCAGCGGTCGAAATGTAGGCACCACATCCGGTGCACTGGACCGTGTCCTCGACCACGGCCTTCCGCGCGGGCGGTGCAGCCGCCGGCGGAGGTGGCGCCGGTCGAGGCACCGGCGGCGGCGGCGCGTCCGGCTTTCCCGTGAAACGGTCGAACATGCCTTTCCAGTACCGGAACGTCTTCCAGGCCCCGTACACGGCGACGCCGAACAGCGCGATCTTGAGCAAAAGACCCATGCGGCCTTTTGCGGTTCCTGCGAAATCCGGTCAAGCGGGCTATATAGGGGGTCATGAATGGAATGGAGGAGCGGCCGCTCGACCTGTTCGTGGTCGGCGGCGGCATCAACGGCGCGGGGATAGCCTGCGACGCGGCGGGGCGGGCGCTCAAAGTCGGGCTGTGCGAGATGAATGATTTCGCGAGCGCCACCTCGTCCAAGGCCACCAAGCTCATCCACGGCGGCCTGCGCTATCTC
>CAYRBQ010000308.1:0-5311 GCA_964422305.1 uncultured Reyranella sp.
CGGCCAACATAATATCTTTCCTACCCGATTCCTGCTGAACCTGCAACCCGGCACCGCGCATGGCTGGTCCGAGCCACAAGCGGGGCTGCCGGCAGTGCAAGCAGCCGCAGCACACAGGTCGCCTCATCGTTCCCGTCAATGACTCCACGCCGCAGGCAGTGTGGGGCACGCCGGGTCCGGCGGAGTCCAGACCGGCATGATTCCGGCGAGAGCCGCCGTCAGCTCCCCGGTATCGAAAGGCTTGGAGATCATCGGCGCACCGCGGTACTCGACCGGGATGACGGAAAGCTCGTTCATGCCCGTCAGGAACAGGAAGGGGATCGATCTGGCGCTGAGCGCGCAGCAGACCGGCAGGCTGAGCCCGCTTCGCAGGTTGAGGTCGAGAACCGCGCCATCAAGGTCCGCCTCGCGCGCCATCGGCAGCGCCTTGTCGACGTCGAAGGCCGGCCCGACAGGCACCAGCTTGCATTCGCGCAGGAAGTCGCAGACCAACTCGGCGAAGAGGAAGTTGTCCTCGACGACCAGAATGCGACCGCCATTCCACCCTCGTTGGCGCGCCGGGGCATCGCGCGCCTCGCCGTACGGGTATCGCAGCCGCTCCATGAGGCCCTCCCGGCCCAATCGCCCGTCGATCACTCCGGGACTTTGGGGAAACCCTAGCCGCCACCGCCCCGACGGTCGTGTGACCTCTATGTGGCCAGCTTGGAAAGGCCACACTGATGGCATAGGGTGACCCCATCGTTGGCGGAATTGTTTCCGAGAGCCGACGGCTGAGAGTCAGCGGCATCGGCGCCAAGAATGTCCCGCGCTCCCCTCGCCCCAAGCGTAGAGGACCGCGCTTTGCCCCGCATGCACCGTCCGGAAACGGACCGAACGGCCCCGGCGATATCCCCTGACGACGAGGCCGCGCTGCGCCGCCTCGCCAGCGGCAGCCTCCATGTGCCGGCCAGTGCGATCGCGCGGCTCGTGCGACAGGGCCTGCTGGAAACACGCGGCCGCAGCGTCGACCTGACACCTTATGGACGCCAGGTCTTCCGATCGCTCAAGAAGGCGATCCTCCAGGAATGCCGCACCGGCGATCCGATCGAGGCAACTCTCTCCAAGCATACCGCCCGTTTCCAGGCAGCCCACGCCGCCGCACCGCCGCGCAGGGAAACCCGCGGGCGTCCGCGCCGCCAGCGCAACGCGACGCCGGACCACGAGCCGGCTTAGCCCGCCGCGCTCCCGCGCGCCGGCCTTCCTCCTCAGGCGCATCGTCGGCTACCTGAGACGCGATACCTGGTCGAGGTGAGTCTGCAGGGTCGGCAACATTTCCTGCGCGAACTTCTTCATCCGCTCGTTGTCGCCGTTGGCGACGTAGGCGCCGAACATCGCCACCGTCTCGACATGAGCCTCCCGCTGGGCGGCGACATAGGCAGCGTCGAAGGTCGCGCCTTTCATGGACTTCAACTGGGCGACGAGCGCTTCCTGCTTGGCGTCCATCTTCTCCGGCGGCGCCTGCAGCCTGGCTTCGCTCACCGCCTGCTTGAACTTGCGGCCGGCCTCGCCGTGATCGCTCACCATCTTCTGGGCAAACAGCTTCACCTCGCTGTTGTTGCTGTTGGCCAGGGCGACCTTGCTGCTTTCGATCTCGAAGAGGTTGCCGGCGGCCGTCTTCGCGAGGAAGGTCGGCGTGGCGGGCGCCGGTATGTTGGCGGCAGGCCGCGCCGCCGTGTTCGCGGGCGGGCTTGCGGTCTGGGCCACCGCCGCCGTTGCGGCGAGGGCGAAGGCGAAGGGAACGACGAGCCTTGCGATCATGCGATCCTCCCTGGTCTGTGGTTACTGACGTATGCCGCTGCCCGGCGCCGTCTCCTTGGCGTGCTGCTGGGCCATCACGGTCTCGGGCACGATCTTGGACAGCGCGACCTGCAGCTTGTTCTGCCAGCCCGTCACCACGCCGCTGTCGCCGTCCATCATCGCCTTGAAGCCGCTTTCGGCGACCTCGGCGGGATCGTCCTTCCTGGCCTGGCCGAGCTTGGTGTCCATCAGGTCTGCACGCTCGAAGAACTCGGTCTCGGTGGCACCCGGCATCAGACAGGTGACGCTCACACCGCAAGGCTGCAGCTCGGCGCGCAGCGCATAGGCGAACATGTCCACGAACGCCTTGGTGCCGTTGTAGACCGCCTGGTAGGTCCCGGGCATGAAACCCGCGATCGAGCCGGTGATGAGGATCCGGCCATTGCCGCGATTGCGCATCTCGCGCGCCACCTTGTGGATCAGGTAGAGCGTGCCGGTCACGTTGGTGTCGATCACATGCCGGATCTCCGGCCAGGACTGGTCGACGAAGGCCTTGCCCAACCCGTGGCCGGCATTGGCCAGCAGGGCGTCGACCGGACGGTCCCGTGTCGCAGCCAGAAGCCGGTCGACGCCGTCGGTGGTGGAGAGGTCGACCTCGATCGCCTCGACGGCGCCGCCGAACCGCTCGAAGTCGCGCGCTGCATCCAGCAGCCTGGGATCGTCGGCGGCGATCAGCAGGTCGAAGCCGTTATCGGCGCACTTTTTGGCAAGCTCGTAGCCGATGCCGGTCGAGGCTCCGGTCACGACGGCGAGCGGACGCGCCGCGCGGTTCTGGTCCTTGGGCGAAAGCGTGTTCATGGTTTCATCACCACCTTGATGCAGCCGTCCTTCTTGTCGCGGAACGTCCTGTAGAGGTCCGGTCCCTCTTCGAGGGTGGCGCGGTGCGTGATCACGAAGGACGGATCGATCTCGCCGCGCTGGATGCGGTCCAGAAGTCCCGGGAGGTAGCGCTGCACCGGCGTCTGGGCCATGCGAAAGGTCAGGCCCCGGTTGATCGCCGATCCCATCGGGATGTTGTCGAGGAAGCCGCCGTAGACGCCGACGATCGAGACGGTGCCGAAGCTGCGGCAGCAGTGGATGGCCTGACGCAGCACGTGCGGCCGATCGGTGCCCATGAAGGTCGCGACCTTCACGCGGTCGACCACCGAATCGAAGCTGGCGCGCGTTTCCGGCTCCGTGCCGACCGCATCGATGCAGGCGTCGGCACCTCGCCCGTGGGTCAGCTCCTGGATGCGGTCGTAGACATCCTCTTCCATGAAGTCGATCGTCACGGCGCCCGCGGCGGCAGCGAGCGCCATGCGCTCCGGCACCGTGTCGATGGCGATGACGCGCGCGGCTCCCAGCAGGAACGCACTGCGGATCGCGAACTGGCCCACCGGACCGCAGCCCCAGACCGCGATCGTGTCCTCGGGCTGGATGTTGCAGAACTCGGCGGCCATGTAGCCGGTCGGGAAGATGTCGGAGAGGAACAGCACCTGCTCGTCGGTGAGGCCCGCCGGCACCTTGATCGGGCCGACGTCTGCATGCGGCACGCGCATGTATTCCGCCTGCCCTCCGGGATAGCCGCCCAGCAGGTGGGTGTAGCCGAACAGGCCGGCCGGGGAATGACCCCACAGTCTCTCGGCCTTGGTGCGGTCGGGGTTGGTTCGCTCGCAGCCCGAGAAGAAGCCCCGGCGGCAGAAGAAGCAGTCGCCGCAGGAGATGACGAACGGCACGACGATACGGTCGCCGACCTTGAGTGCCTTGTTCTCGGAGCCGACCTCGACGACTTCCCCCATCGTCTCGTGACCGAGGACGTCGCCGGTCTCCATGCCGGGCATGATGCCGTTGAAGATATGGAGGTCCGAGCCGCAGATCGCGCAGGCCGTGACCTTGATGATGGCATCCCGGGGATGCTCGATCCTGGGATCCGGCACGCTTTCGCAACGGAGGTCGTACTTGCCGTGCCAGGTGATGGCCTTCATCGCAGCTCTCCTCCGCATCGTGCGCAGCCCGTTGAATGGGCCGGGTGACCGATGGTTGCGTCTATTCGGCCGGGACCTCGCTCTCCTCGGCCGGTGTGGCCTCGGCACATTCCTCGATCCGGGCGGCTGCGATCAGCCGGCTCAGCGAGTCCTGGCGACGATCGAAGCCGAGGCGCCGCAGCAGCTCGACCTCGCGGCGGACGCGGGACGGTTCGCTCACCATGTCGATCCCCAGCGCAACGCGTCCCGTGCCGCCGCTTCGCGCGCGTCCGCACGCCGCCGCTGTCGTCGCGTGTCCGGAGGGCCGGCCTGCTCGTAGATCCTGAGATAGAGTCCATCATCCAGCGAACGAAGGCGGTGGCTGGCCCAGCGATCCACCGAGGCATCTGCGGCGCCCACGAGCACGGCCAGGCGATCGGCATCGGCCCGAAGGGCAAACGCACACTGGATCAACGGCGCACCGGTGGCTCGCGCGAGCTGCAGGGCATGCGCGCCCTCCGGTTTCAGGGACTGACGCAGCAGGCGCTTCATCGTCTCGAGGATGGAGCGAAGTTCGACCGCGGCATCCGGCGGAATCTCGAGGGTGATGCAATGCGCTTCCGGGGATACCGCAAGAAAGTCGCGCCACTCGAGCCTGACCATGCGAATTCCTTTCATTGGCGGCAAAGTACCGGTACGCGAGCAAATGCCGCGTCCGAAAATGCGGTTGCAGGAATCTCTCCGAAAGAGCGGGTTGTCTTTCTGCGCCCAAACAACCGATTTTCTACGAGCGGCATCTCTGCCGACGAGCACGTGATGGCGGCGGCGGGTTCGGCGATCCGCGCGATCTCGCCGACACCTCGCGCCGTTCGCGCGCCGGCAACCGCACTTCGTCGCCCACGCGCAACTCCAGCCGGGCGGGCCCGTTGCGAACCGACAGCCGGCTTTCAAGGGGAACCAGGATGGCGCGTCCGACCGACAAGGCTTCGAAATCTCCCGCGACCGCTCTCCCCCCGCCGACGGCACGGACGTCGGCCCAGGATACTCCGCTCGACCCGCCACCGCAGGCTCGCCAGCAGACGGCGAAGACCGAGGAGCTGGCTCCCGATACGATGCCGCCCGGTCCAACGCTCACCACCAACCAGGGGGTGGCGGTTTCCGACGACCAGAACTCGCTGAAAGCAGGCGTCCGCGGGCCCTCGCTGCTCGAGGACATCCTGATGCGGGAGAAGATCACCCACTTCGACCATGAGCGCATACCCGAGCGCGTGGTCCATGCCCGCGGGGCGGCGGCGCACGGCTTCTTCCAGGTCTACGACGATCTCAGCGACCTCACCTGTGCGCAGCTCTTCCGCGATCCGTCGGTGCAGACCCCGGTTTTCGTGCGCTTCTCGACGGTGCAGGGCTCGCGTGGCTCGCCCGACACGCCGCGCGATGTGCGCGGCTTCGCGGTCAAGTTCTATACCCAGGAAGGGATCTGGGACCTGGTCGGCAACAACATCCCGGTGTTCTTCATCCAGGACGCGATCAAG
>CAYRBQ010000309.1:0-5303 GCA_964422305.1 uncultured Reyranella sp.
GGCGCCGACCAGAGCGACGCCAATCTGGAGAAAGAGGCACGCAAGATCGGCCTGCCGGTTATGGTGAAGGCCGCGGCCGGCGGCGGTGGCCGCGGCATGCGGCTGGTCACGCAGGAGAGAGACCTGCTCGACGCCATCCGCACCGCGCGCACCGAGGCCGAGAGCGCCTTCGGCTCGGGCGAGCTGATCCTGGAGAAGGCCGTGGTCGACGCGCGCCATGTCGAGATCCAGGTCTTCGCCGACGCGCACGGCAATGCGATCCATCTCGGCGAGCGCGACTGCTCCGTCCAGCGCCGCCATCAGAAGGTGATCGAGGAGGCGCCCTCGCCTGCCGTCGACGCCGACCTGCGGCATCGCATGGGCGCGGCGGCGGTCGCGGCCGCACAGGCGATCGGCTATCGCGGCGCCGGCACGGTCGAGTTCCTGCTGGGCGCCGACGGCGCCTTTTACTTCCTCGAGATGAACACGCGGCTGCAGGTCGAGCATCCGGTGACCGAGGCGATCACCGGGCTCGATCTCGTCGAGTGGCAGCTCCGGGTCGCGCGCGGCGAGAAGCTGCCGCTTACGCAGGTGCAGGTGGGCTTCGCGGGCCATGCCATAGAGGTGCGCCTCTACGCAGAGGACGCCTATGCGGGCTTCCTGCCGCAGACCGGCCGCATCGACGTGTGGCGGCCGGCGACCGGTCCCGGCGTGCGGATCGACCACGGCATGAAGGACGGACTCGCGATCTCGCCCTTCTACGATCCCATGATCGCCAAGGTGATCGCTCATGGCGCGACGCGCGAGGAAGCGCGGCAGCGGCTGGTGCGGGCGCTACGCGAGACCGTGGTGCTGGGTCCCACGACCAACCGGCATTTCCTGATCCGCCTGCTGGAGCATCCTGAGTTCGCGGACGGCCGGGCCACGACGGCGTTCCTGGGCAAGCACGCGTTCCCTGCGCCGACGATCCCCGACGCGCACTGGGACCTCGCGGCGCGTCTGCTGTGGCAGACTTCGGCGGCGCGCTATCCCGCCCCGCTGCGCGGCTGGCGCAACTCCAATCCCGAGCCGACGCCGATCCGGCTGGCGGCCGGCGATGTCGAGCAACTCCTGCAGGTCGACGGCGGTCCCGCGACCACGGTGCCGTTCCACATCGACGGCAGCGACGTGATCGTGGACCTCGAGGCGCTGACGGTGCGCTTCACCGACAAGACTTACGCGCCGCCCGAGACGTCGGAGACCGGCAGCGACGGCAAGCTGCGCGCGCCGATGGATGGGCGAATCGTCTCCATCAAGGTGGCGCCGGGCGACACGGTCGCGCGCGGCCAGACACTGATCGTGCTGGAAGCCATGAAGATCCAGCACCAGCTCAAGGCCGCCCTCGACGCCAGGGTCGAGGCCGTCTCGGTGCAGGAAGGCCAGCAGGTTTCCAACCGCACCGTGCTCGTCACCATGGAGCCCGCAGCCGGTTAAGGCTACTCTCCTCCCAACAAGGAAGTTCAGGGAGGAATTGCGATGCTGCGTAGAGTTGCGCTCGGCCTGCTCATGGCGGCCGTTGCCGGTCCGGCTTTTGGCCAGGCCTATCCCAACAAGCCTATTCAGCTCATCGTGCCCTTCGCGGCCGGCGGGCCGACCGACGTCATGGCGCGCATCGTGGGCGAGCGCATGTCCAAGGAGCTCGGCCAGCAGTTCATCATCGACAACGTGACCGGGGCCGCCGGCACGATCGCCATGGGCAAGCTCGCCCGCTCCGCGCCCGACGGCTACACGATCGGCATCGGCCATCTCGGCACCAATGTGGTGAACGGCGCGATCTACAAGAACCTGAACTTCGATCTCATCAACGACCTCGTGCCGATCGCGCTGCTGCCCTCCAACCCGCTGCTGGTCGTGACGTCGAACCAGATGCCGGCCAAGGACATGAAGGAGCTGGTCGCCTACCTGAAGGCCAATGCCGACAAGGTCTCTGGCGGCACCGCGGGCATGGGCTCGGGCTCGCATATCGGCGTGCTCGCCTTTTTCGACGGCACCGGCACCAACTACCAACTCGTGCCCTATCGCGGCACCGGCCCGGCCGTGCAGGACCTGATCGCCAACCAGATCCAGATCATGATCGACCAGTCGTCGAACTCGCTGCCGCACGTGCGGGCCGGCAAGATCAGGGCCTATGCCGTGACGGCCAAGCAGCGTAACGCGGCCGCTCCCGATATCCCGACCACGGCCGAGGCCGGCTTCCCCGGCATCGAGGTCGCGATCTGGCACGGGTTGTGGGCGCCGAAGGGCACGCCACGCGACATCATCAACAAGCTGAACGCCGCCGCAGTGGCCGCACTGAAGGATCCCGAGATCCGCAAGAAGCTCGAGGATCTCGGCCAGGACATCCCGACGCCGGAGCAGATGCAGCCTGACACGTTCGCGGCCTACCAGAAGGCGGAGTTCGCGAAGTGGAAGCCGATCATCGACAAGGCCGGCATCAAGATCGAGTGACGCGTCAGTCCTTGTAGTCGGGCGGCACGGGGCACGGCGGCAGCAGCGTCTCGAGCACCTTGGCGACGCCCAGCAGCCGCGCGTCGCCCCAGCGCTTGCCCGTGAGCTGCAGGCCGATCGGCAGCCCCTCCCTGGAGAAGCCGCAAGGCAGCACCACGGACGGCTGACCCGTCAGGTTGGCCAGGAAGTTGTAGGCCGTGCCGGCGAAGAAGTACGGATAGCCGACGCCACCGATCACCAGCGGATCGGTCTGCTTCTGGCGGATGAAGGCGGCATCCGGCATCACCGGCATCAGCCAGGCGTCGTAGTCGTCGAGGAATACCTCGCAGCGCCGCATCGCCTGGTCGCGGCGGTCGAGCACGGCGAAGAATTGGGCGAGATCGAGCGGCGCGGTACGGGCGACCGAACGCGCGGTCGGATCGGGCGAGTCCACGCGGTCGAAGAAGCGCTGGCGCTCGGAGAGCGGCTGCAGCGCCCGCACGAGATACTGGAACAGGTCGGCCCAGTCGTCCCACGCCTGCCGCCAGTCGAGGCCCGCAGGCTCGGCGTACTTGACCTTCGCCCCCGCCTTCGAGAGGAGCTTCGCCGTCGCCTGCACGACGGCCGCCGTGTCGGAGGAGACCGGCACCAGGGGATTGGCGGCGAGGACGGCGATGCGCAGCCCCTTGGCAGTGAGTTTGGGCGTCGGGCCGAGCGGCACGGGTGCGGCCTCGGCCTCACGGCCGTCGGGACCGGCGACGATGCGCAGCGCCAGGTCGAGATCGTCGACCGAACGCGCCAGCGGGCCGAACGTGCCCATGTAGCGCACCGTACGGGTCAGGCCCGGTATGTCCGGCACGTGGCCGCGGCCCGGTACGCGCCACTCGGTGGGTTTCAGCGAGAAGATGCCGTTGTAGTGCGCGGGATTGCGCACCGAGCCGCCTATGTCGCTGCCCAACTCCAGCGGCGAGAGGCGCGCGGCGACCGCGACGGCGCCGCCGCCGGTCGAGCCGCCCGCAGTGCGTCGCGCGTCCCAGGCGTTTCTGGTCGTGCCGAAAATCGGGCTGTCGGTCTGAAAGTCTGCGCACAGTTCGGGCACATTGGTCTTGCCCAGGATCACCGCGCCGGCCGCACGCAGGCGCGCCACCAGGCTCGCATCCTCCTTCGCCACATTGTCCTTGAGCGGCGGATGGCTCGACGTGGTCCTGAGGCCCGCGACGTCGAAGGCTTCCTTGATGGTGATGGGCACACCGTGCAACGGCCCCAGCGGCTTTTTCTTCGCCGTGCGCGCGCGATCGGCGGCACGCGCCGCCTTCATCGCACCCTCGCGATCGACCACCACCAGCGCGTTGATCGGCCCGTTCATGCGCGCGATGCGCTCCAGGTGCGCCGAGGTCGCCTCAACGGAACTCAGCCGCCCGTTTCGTATGGCGCGTGCAAGACGCGTGGCCGTCTCGAAGCACGGATTCATGCATGCCTCCCCTGAGTGCGCGGACACTAGCGGGCTCTATCTGACCCGGCTATAGACCCCGAGGATTTCTTGGGGACGCCATGAGTTTGGGTAACAAGACCCTCTTCGTCACCGGCGCGAGCCGCGGCATCGGCCTCGCCATCGCGCTGCGCGCCGCGCGCGACGGCGCCAACGTCGCGATCGCGGCGAAGACGGTGAAGCCCGACCCACGCCTGCCCGGCACGATCTTCACCGCGGCGGAGGAGATCGAGAAAGCCGGCGGCAAGGCGCTGCCGCTCGCCTGCGACATCCGCGACGAGCAAAGCGTCGAGAAGGCCGTGGCCGAGACGGTGGCGAGGTTCGGGGGCATCGACATCCTGGTGAACAACGCCAGCGCCATCAGCCTGACCGGCACGCTCGCCACGCCGATGAAGCGCTACGACCTCATGCACCAGATCAACGCGCGCGGCACCTTCATGGTCTCGCAGAAGTGCATCCCGCATCTCGAGAAGGCCGCGAACCCGCATGTGCTGAACCTCTCTCCGCCGCTCGACTTCGACGTGAAGTGGTTCGCCAACCACGCGGCCTACACGCTCGCCAAGTACGGCATGTCGGTGTTCGCCTGGGCGATGGCCGAGGAGTTCCGGGCCAAGGGCATCGCATTCAACTGCCTGTGGCCCCGAACCGGCATCGCCACCTCGGCGATCCAGAACATCCTGGGCGGCGAGGACGGCATGAAGCGCTGCCGCAAGCCCGAGATCATGGCCGACGCCGCGCACGCGATCTTCAACCGGCCGGCGCGCGACTGTACCGGCAACTTCTTCATCGACGACGAGGTGCTGGCCGCCGAGGGCGTCAGGAACTTCGACCAGTACGCCGTCTCGCCCGGCACGCCGCTGATGCCCGACTTCTTCGTGCCCGCCGCCGGTGCGCGTACCGTCGTCGGGAGGGCCTAGGCGTGGCGACGTTCCTGCTGGTCCACGGCGCCTGCACCGGCGGCTGGTGCTGGGAAAAAGTCGTGCCGCTCCTCGAGGCGGCCGGCCACAAAACCTGCGCGCCGGATCTGCCGGGTCTGGGCAAGGACCAGACGCCGCCGGCCAACGTGACGCTCGCCGACAATGTCGAGAAGCTGGCGCGGCTGCTCGACAAGATGGAGGAGCAGGTCATCCTGGTCGGCCACTCGCTGGGCGGCGTCTCGATCAGCCAGCTCGCCGAGGCACGACGACGCAAGCTCAAGGCGCTGGTCTATCTCTGCGCCCTGCTGCCGCCGTCGGGCAAGAGCGGACGGGACATGACGGCCCTCGGGGTGCAAAGAGGTGGTGCCGAGTTTACGCCCGGCCGAGGAGCAGGTCGAGTACCCAGCATCCGCGGGCGTGGTCCCGGTGGTGCCGGGCGTGGTGCAGGACGG
>CAYRBQ010000310.1:0-5300 GCA_964422305.1 uncultured Reyranella sp.
CTCGGTGCCCGACGCGCACATGTTCTCGACATGCGTGACCGGGATGTTGGGCAGGCGCAGAGTGGTGCTGAGCGGGATGCCCGACTTGCCGACGTGAACCTCGTCGATGGCGGTCGAGAACCATGCCGCCTGGAGCTGGTTCTGGTCGATGCCCGCGTCCTTGATGCACTCCTTGTAGGCCTCGAGCATCAGCTCCTCGGCGCCGCTGTCCCAGCGTTCACCGAACTTCGAGCAACCCATTCCGAGAATCGCGACCTTGTCCTTGATGCCCCGAGCCATGGCTGGCCTCCTTTAGTGGGGTTGGAACTCTATACTCTGTTGACGGAAATCAGACGGGCGCTGCCTTCCAGAAGTAGCGCTTGAAGCCGCCGCGCATCTGATCGTTGTCGCGGATGCGGAAGGTCATGCGCATCCTGGCGCCGACCTTGACCTGTTCCTTGTCGCTGTCGGTGAAGTCGGCCATGAAGCGCCCGCCCTCGGGGAAGGTGATCATGCCGTAGTAGGCCGGCGGATCTGGCGAATAGGTGAGCGAGTCGGCGGTGAACGACATCACCGAGCATTCGAGCCCGGCCATCGCGTAGGGATCCTGGCTGTCGATGGCGTGGCAGTTGGGATTGACGCAGACCTGGCTGCGCGGGAACTGCACGGTGCCGCAGACCTTGCACTTGCCGCCGACCAGCCCGTAGATCATGTCGCGCTTGCGCCACAGGACCGACAGCGCCGTCTTCTTGTCGAACTCCGCGCGCATGCCCTTGTCGATCGGCAGCATGTCGTTGAAGGCGAGGAACTTCATGTAGTTCTTCTCTTCCTTGCGTCGCGCCATCCAGCCCGACAGGCCCTTGCGCCTGGGCAGCTTGGCGTTCTCGGCGGTGACCTCGAAGACCAGCGTGTCGACGCCCTGGCCGAAGGCGACGACCATGATCTTGTCGCCCTGCTTGGCGGTCTCCAGCGCATCGACCAGCATGACCAGCGCGTGGGCCGCGCCGGTGTCGCCGAGGTTGGCGCCCAGCAGGTCGCGCACCGCCGTCTCGGGCACGCCGACCATCTTGGCCATCTGCTTCGGCACCGCCGGCATCGGGCTCGGCATGATGAAATGGGTGATGTCGCTGCCCTTGAGCTTGCAGGTCGCGAGCGCCGCCTTGATCGCCGGCGGGACGATCTTCGAGTAGCCCTCGTCGCGGATCCAGCGCTCTTCCCAGCCGTAGTCGAACTCGGCGTCCTCGCCCCGGAAGTGGTCGACGAAGTCCATCGACACCGAGTGATGGCCGACCAGCTTGGCGATCACGTTCTCGGTGCCGCAGAGCAGCGCCGCGGCACCGTCGCCGTAGTTCAGCTCGTTGGCCGACGCGACACGGCCCATCCGCTTGTCGGCCGCCGCCACCAGCGACGGGCCGCTTCCCTTGGCGGCGTTGAGGCCGGCCATCAGCGCCGAGGTGCCGGCCTTCAGCGAGCCGCCGACGTCGGTCGCCGAGAGGTTCTGCTCGACGTTCAGCGCCGTGCCGATGACGCCGGCGTTCTGGCGGTCCTTGAAAGGGTGCGTGGTCGACGCGAAGTAGATGGCGCGGACGTCTTCGGCCTTGTGGCTGGTCAGGCAGTCGCGCGACGCCTCGACCGCCATGGTGATCGAGTCCTCGTCCCAGTTGGCCATCGAGCGCTCGCCCTTGGCGAGGCCGCGCAGGCCGGCGGCGAACCACTTGTTGGCGTCGTAGACGGCCTGACGGTTGAGGCGCAGGCGCGGCACATAAGCGCCGTAGGCCACGATTCCGACCATGCTTCTTTCCTCCAAGTCGTCCGACGATGCCGGTTCATGCCCCATCACATGAATGGGCGTTTATGACTTCGCTCTTAGCGCGCTCGCCTGTGAGGCGCGAGCCGCATTTGCTCATGGCAGCCCCGCTGGCAAAACTATCTTCCGGTCTGCGGAACCCCTCCGGCCGGCGGCATCTCGCGCACCAAGTTGCGATAGCCGGCACCTTCCGGGATGTGCAGGAAGCGCTTGCCGTCCTTCACCTCGACCCACGGCTGGACGGTGACGATCTTGCGCGCGGTCGCCGCGGAGATCGCACCCGCGACGGTCTTGCCTTCGGCGAGCAGCTCGAGATTCTTCTGCGTGGCGTGTACCAGCGTGCGCTTGCCCGCCTTGGCCTCGTCGATCGCCTCCTGCGCGCCGATCCATACCGAGTCGGTCGACTCCGAGCCATCGTGCAGCGCGACCTGGTCCTCCGGCGCCTCGGCGAGGAAGAACCAGGTGTCGAAGCGCTTGGGCACGAAGGTCGGCGTGATCCAATGAGCGTAGGGCGTCATGAGATCGGTCGCGATCTCGAGATCCTCCGCCTCGACCATGTCGACGATGCTCGCCTCGTCCTTGGCGAGCTTGGCACGCCAGCGCTGCTCGATGCCCTCGAGGTCGGCAGCGGCGACCAGCGCGCGCTGCCCGCGTTTGCGCGCCAGCAGAACGCCGCATTCCTCGAATGCCTCGCGCACGCCGGCGACGCGGAACTTGAGCTCGGCATCGCCGATCTTGTCGGCGCCGCCGCAGCGACCGCGCAGAACGGCGGCACCGTCGGCCTCCTCGAGCTTGCCGCCGGGAAAGACGAGCGCGCCGGAGAACGAATCGATCTGGTGGTGCCGCACGACCATGAACACTTCCAGAGGCGAGGCGGCGTCGCCCTTCTTCGAAGGCCGCAGCAGCAGCACGGTGGTCGCGGGGCGCGGCGGGGCCGCCTCTTTCTTCGATTCGTTCATCGCATCCTGCATTTCTGTGTCGCGAGAGTGTCCCATACTAGCCGCGACACTGCCAACGGCAGGGTGTATCCTGACACTGTCCATTCCGCTGTGAAGGAGAACGGGCATGTCCACGACCAATGATCCGCTGCCGCCGAACCTCGCCGATGGCCTCAAGGCACTGCGTGCCAAGTGGGGCTGGATCGTCGCCCTCGGCGTCGTGTTCCTGCTCGCGGGCATCGTCGCCTTGGGCAGCGTCGTCGCCGCCACCGCCTCGGCCGTCATGATCGTCGGCATCATGATGATCATGGGCGGCGCGGCCGAGATCGTCGCCGCCTTCGGCGTCAAGGAATGGGGCAAGTTCCTGCTCTGGCTCCTGCTCGGCGTGCTCTACGTCGCCGCCGGCATCATCGCCATCGTCCATCCGCTGCAGGCCGCCACCATCCTCACCCTGATGCTGGGCTTCGCCCTGGTCCTGGGCGGCGTGATGCGCGGCTTCCTCGCCTACCAGATGCGCGAGGCCGGCAAGCCGTGGGGCTGGGTCGCCTTCTCCGGCGCCGTCAGCATCCTGCTGGGCGTGATGATCGTCGCGCAGTGGCCGGCCTCCAGCCTGTTCGTGCTGGGCCTGTTCCTCGGCATCGACCTGATCTTCATCGGGTCGGGCTGGATCACGATGGGCCTGGCGCTGAAGAAGCGCGCCTGACGCCTACTTCCGGGTCGGATCTTCGGAGACCTGCACCAGCAGCTTGCCGAAGTTGCGGCCCTTGAGCAGACCCATGAAGGCGTCGGGCGCGTTCTCGATGCCCTTCACGATGTCCTCGCGGTACTTGATCTTGCCGGCCTTCACCGCGGCCGGCACTTCCTTCCAGAATCCCTCCATCTGGGCGAAGTGATCGGACACGATGAAGCCGGTGACGGTGGCGCGCTTGACCAGCAGCAGGCGCCAGTCGGGACCGGGGTTCATCTGCATCTCGTTGTACTGCGAGATCAGGCCACAGAGCGGCACGCGGGCGAAATCGTTGAGCTGCGGCACCACGGCCGCCTGCACCGCGCCGCCGACGTTCTCGAAGTAGATGTCGATGCCCTTGGGCGCGGCAGTGCGGATCTCCTTGAACAGGTTCGCGCCGGCCCCGCGGTAGTCGACGCAGGCGTCGAAGCCGAGCTCCTTCACGACATAGTCGCACTTGTCCTTGCCGCCGGCGATGCCGACCGCGCGGCAGCCCCTGAGCTTGGCGAGCTGGCCGACGACCGAGCCGACGGCGCCCGATGCCGCCGACACGACGACGGTCTCGCCGGCCTTGGGCTTGCCGATCTCCATCAGGCCCCACCACGCCGTCATGCCGGGCATGCCGAGCACCGAGAGTGCGGTCGAGAGCGGTGCGGCATTGGGATCGAGCTTCATGCTCATTGCGCCATCGGAGACGGCATAGCTCTGCCAGCCGGCATACTCGACGACGTAGTCACCTTCCTTGAACCTCGGGTTCCTCGACTTCACCACCTGGCCGACCGTGCCGCCGACCATGGCGTCGCCGAGGTTGACGTTGGCGGCATAGCCCTTGGTCTCGGCCATGCGGCCGCGCATATAGGGGTCGAGCGACAGCCAGATGGTGCGCGACTGGTACTCGCCGTCCTTGGGCTCGGGGATGGGATGGTCGACGACGTCGAAATTTGCGTGCGTCGGCTCGCCCTGGGGGCGCGACTTCAAGAGCACGCGGCGATTGGTGGCCATGGAGTCCTCCGTTGGTTTGCGGCACGCTAGCACGACAAAGAAGGAGAGACGATGCGGCGGGCGTTCTTCGGGCTGGCGGTTCTGCTACTGGGTGGTGCCGTGTCCGCCCAGACCCTGTCCGACAATGAGCGTGCGCTGGTCGACGCCACGCGCCGCAACGACATCGAGACCGCGGGTCGCCTGATCGCCGCCGGCACCAGCGTCAACGCCCAGGACGAGCAACGCGACAGCGCCTTTCTGGTCGCGGGCGCCCAGGGACGGCTCGAGATCCTGAAGCTCACGCTGGCGGCCGGCGCCGATCTCAAGAGCACCAATCGCTACGGCGGCACCGCGCTGATCCCAGCCTGTCATCACGGCCATGTCGAGACCGTGCGCGAGCTCCTGAAGACGGCGATCGACGTCGACCATATCAATCGCCTCGGCTGGACCGCCCTTCTGGAGACGGTGATCCTGGGCGATGGCGGACCGACCTATGTCGAGATCACGCGGCTGCTGATCGGGGGCAAGGCCAATCCCGACATCGCCGACACCCAGGGCGTCACGCCGCTTGCCCATGCCCGCCAACGCGGCTATCGCGAGATCGCCTCGATCCTGGAGTCCGCCGGCGCGCGCTGAATGACCATGTCCCGTACCTATGTCTGCCTGCCCGGCGCCTGGATGGGCGCCTGGTCCTGGCAGTTCGTCGCAGAGCGCCTGAAGGCCGCCGGCCACGACGTCCACGCCCTGCCCTTTCCCGGCGTGGGAGAGCGCGCTGCCGAGCTGTCGCCGGCGCTCGACAACGACGTGTTCCTGGCCGACACGATCGCCACTCTCGAAAAGAAGGATCTGCGCGAGGTCGTGCTGGTCG
>CAYRBQ010000311.1:0-5294 GCA_964422305.1 uncultured Reyranella sp.
CGGAGCGACTTTCTTGCCTCGCGAGGAATGGGCGAAGCCCAGGGGAAGAAAGTCGCTCCGACGCCGTTGCGGCTCAGGCGATCGAGGCGCAGCCGTCCTACGGCTAGATCAAGCCAAGGAGAGGCAGTGGGTCGCACGCCGAACAGCATCCTCACGAGAAGTCGTGGCTAACCTGAAGGGTCCTGCACAAGAGGGCTGGCATACCGGGCGAAGAGAAGGCGGCCGTGGCGTAGAAAAAGGACGGCATCGCCCCAGCCAACCTGGCGCAAACGATGAACCCGCCACAGCATCTGTCACCTGCACCGAAGACACGGGCTCATCGAAGCGGTCTTGAGGGCTGCGTTCGTGCCACCGCTTGATAACGAGCCTTCACCCCCACCTGCGCCAACTTGTTTGACGATGAGGATGCGGAGAGCGTCAGCGTCTCTGGTCGTGTGGCCGCCAGCCAATCGGCGAGTGAGCTCCCCCGACGCCCTGTCCGTCCGACGGCGGGACAAACAGCGTCATGCGCGAGAAGGCCGTGACGCCAGCGAGAACGGCGCCCACAACGGCGAATGTCGTCTGCCATCCACTGCCGGACATGCCGATGCCCGACAGCGCAAACGACACCTGATAGCCGGCAATCGCGGCCGGGACGCCATAGAGCAGACCGATAATGGCGCGGATCAGTGCCGTGCGCGTGACAGCGAAAGCGAACTGTCCAAGCACCAAGATCGCGCCGCCCACCAGCAATCCGACAAAGAGCGCACCGATGACACCGGCCCCGCTGTGAAACGCCGCCAGTCCCGCGGTGAGTCCGCCAAAGGTGGGAAGCGCATAGATGGCCAGCGTGAACAGCAGCCAGCAGAAGAAGCCGAGGCCGACGATGCTGAGAACGATACCGACAGCAAACATGGTGGATCTCCGTGACCAGGGTCGAACGGTCGCGCCTTCCACCACCACCATGGCGCCGCCGGATCTTATCAGGATTGAAAGTGGCCGAAGAGAGACTTTGGGTTGCAAATGAGAGATGCTAGACCTCAATGACTTCGAGCAACCGCAATCCCGCCCAAGAAGAAAAGATGGCGAGGTCCCGTCGCAAGACAGACCTGCCGGTCTCCGAGATCCGGCGCTATCTGGAACCTGGGCCGATCGTGCTGGTCACATCGGCGCATGGCGACGAGCGCAACATCATGACCATGGGCTGGCATACGGTGATGGAGTTCACGCCGTCCCTCGTCGGCTGCGTGATCGCCGGCGGCAACTACAGCTTCGGGCTGATCCGGCGCAGCAAGGAATGCGTCATCAACCTTCCGACCACGGCGCTCACCGACCAGGTGGTCGGTGTCGGCAATACGTCAGGGGCGGAGATCGACAAGTTCGAGAAGTTCAAGTTGACCCCGAAAAAGGCGCAGGAAGTCAATGCGCCGCTTATCGCCGAATGCCACGCCCACTTCGAATGCCGGCTGGCGGACGGCAGCCTGAACTCGAAGTACAACTTCTTCATCTTCGAGGTGGTGAAGGCACATGTCGCGGCCTCGCCGAAACGTCCGCAAACGCTGCATTATACCGGTGACGGCGTATTCATGGTCGCCGGCAAAGTCATCAGCCGGAGATCGCAGTTCAAACCGAGCATGCTGTAAGAGCCGGCGATTTAGAGCAGTCCAAGCGACCGGAAGGAGGCATGGGTTCCGTGCCCGATCACAACATGGTCGTGCAGCTCAACCTCGAGAGCACTGGCGGCTGCTTTCAGTTCGCGCGTCGTCTGTATGTCCTCCCGCGACGGCTTGGGATCGCCGGACGGATGATTGTGGACGACGAGGAGAGCTGAGGCGTTGAGGATCAGGGCGCGCTTCATGACCTCGCGCGGGTAGACGGGCGTGTGATTGACGGTGCCGCGCTGCTGCACCTCGTCGGCGATGAGATTGTTCTTGCGATCGAGAAACAGAATTCGAAATTGCTCGACCTGCTCGTAAGCCATTGCAGTCTGCAGGTATCCGATCAGCGCTTGCCAGTTGCTCAGCACGGGCCGGCCGCGCACTTCTGCTCTTGCCATACGGCAAGCAATCTCCCGGACAAGCCGGAACATGGCGATGTCGTGTCCCGTCAGTCCGAAAGCGCGAAGCTGCGACGCTTCGGCCGTGATGACATGGCCGATGCTGGGAAAGGTTTGCAGAAGGGTGGACGCACACGCCGAGCCTGACGATGAAGCCAGCAAGCCGGCGAGCAAGTCCTGCTCAGTCGTCTCCTCCGTCGGCAGGACAACAAGACCGCCCCTGATCAGACCTTGATCGGGCAACGCGGAAACAAGAGCAAAAGATGATGCAGACATGGATCGATTTCCGGAGAGCAGGACGGGCAAGCCGCAGGCCCGCTCTCTCGGAAGCCCACGACTCACCCGCTTCCGGCCATCCTCTTACTCTTGACGGCCCGGCCCTTCTCCGCCGGACCGGAATCACGCCGGGGCGCAGTGGACAGAGGCCCAGCGCGCGCACTTCGCGCGACCGCCATACCGATTGCGCAAGGGAAGCGGCGCTCACGCGCCGCTCGAGCCGAACCGCCACACGGGAATACCGAGCTTGCGTGCCTTGTCGGCGAGGTTCTCCTGGATGCCCGAGCCCGGGAACACGATGACGCCGATCGGCACGACCTCCAGGATCTGGTCGTTGCGCTTGAAGGGTGCGGCCTTGGCGTGGCGGGTCCAGTCCGGCTTGAACGGAACGTGCGTGACCTTGCGGGTATCGGCCCAGCGGGCGGCGATGCGTTCGGCGCCGGTGGGAGATCCCCCATGCAGGAGGACCATGTCGGGATGCTTGGCGCGGACCTTGTCGAGCGTGCTCCAGATCAGCCGATGGTCGTTGAAGTCGGCCCCGCCGGTGAAGGCGATCTTCGGTCCGGCCGGTACCAGCAGCTCGGTGTCGGCCCGGCGGCGGGCGGCGAGGAACTCCCGGCTGTCGATCATGGCGGCGGTGAGAGCCCGGTGATTGACCATCGAGCCGGTGCGCGGCCGCCAGGTTGAGCCGGTGTGGACCTCGAAGCGCTCGGCGGCCTGATCGCGGAAGAGCTCCATGGCATTGCGACGCTCGATCAGGGTCAGGCCCTCGGTGACGAGACGCTCCAGCTCGACCGAACGGACCTCCGAGCCGTTCTGCTCCTTCTGGCTGCGCCGCTGCGCCTGCTCATTGCCGTCGAGCTCGCGCTCGATACGGTCGACGGCGCGATGGAACAAGTTGACGGTCGACCACAGCAGATCCTCGAGATCGGGTTCAAGGCGAGTATCGGTCAGCGTTGCAACGAGAGCGTCGAAGATGTCGACGACGGCGCCGGTGATGACGCTGGCTTCCGGCAGTGGCCTGGGATCGGGCTCGTCCTGGAAGGGACGGTGGCCATGGAGCTGCAGCTCGGTGAGGACGTGATCGGTCGGGGATGAGGCGTGCACGGGCTCGAAGTCGGGATCGCGGTCGGTTGCCATGATGCTGTCCTTTGTCGGATCGGCCGCGCCCATCGCGGCCTTCGTGGGCGTCGACAGACGGCGGGCGGACCGGTCCCGCACCGCTTGCGGCCGGAGCACAGCGGAGGACGGCGGGCCGAGACTTTCTTGCCTCGCGAGGAATGCCGGCGCAGCCGGCAGGGGAAGAAAGCCGCAGGACCGCCGTTGCGGGACCGGGCGGCCTGCCGTCCGATCGCCCCTCTAGAAGGCCAGGGCGCGCTCCCGTCCGGTCCGAAGGGCAGCAGAGCGACGGACGACGAAGCGATTCATCGTGCCCGTGCCCGTGCTCATCCCGTCACGGCCAAGGTCAGGAAGCGCTCCACGTCTTGCGGGACGAGTTGCTGGCACAGGGTAACTCGGAGCTTGTCGAGTCTGAGGCGTCGGAGATCGTCGTTGAAGTCGTCGAAGCAGGGCGACAGGACGAATGGCTCGATCCCAGCGGCTTCGGCGCGGTTGCACAGGCTCGCCATCGCAGCATCACCGGCCGGGTCGGCATCGCGGGCGACATAGAGACGGCGCAGTGTCGGCGGAAGCAGCAGCGCCGCGAGGTGGTTGGCCGAGAGGGCGGCGACCATCGGCAGAGTCGGCAGGATCATGCGCAGCGACAGCATGGTCTCGATCCCTTCCCCGGCGGCCATGACGTCGTCGGCCACGCCGAAGCGCACACCGTGCCCGAGAAGATGGCCCATGGCCCGTCGCGGTGAAGCGATCGGCGCCTTGTCGCGGCCTGACGGATCGAGCCAGGTGCGGTGCGCTCCGGTGATCGCGCCGGCAAGATCGGTGACGGCGGCGATCAGCGCCGGCCAGGTCTCGGTCGGACTGTGCTCGTCGGGCCGGTAATAGCAGCGGGGATGGAAGCGGAGCGGATCGCGGTCAGGCACAGTCGTGATTCCGCGGCCGTGCAGGTAGGTTTGCGCCAAGGTGCCCGCGATCGGGCGAGACATGGCATAGAGCCGCCGGGCAGACTCGGGCGAGCCGCGAGGCGCAGGAAGTCGATCCTGCAGGGGAGCGCGTTGGTCTGGCGGCAAGGCGAGAAACGCACGCGCCTCGTTCAAGGTATCGCGCAGGCGGTCGAAACCGCGATTGAGGGTGATCAGGTCCAGCAGATCACCATGCTCCCCCGTTGCGCCGTCGGTCCAATGCCCGGCGGCCCCCTTGCCGCGATCCGGACCGCTGAGCCGGACGAACAGGCTGCGGCCCGGCGTGTTGGCAACATCGCCGACCAGCCAGTAGCGGCCCTCGCGACGGCCGCTGGAGAGATAGTGACGGCACACCGCCTCGGCATTGCGCGCGAGACGGCGGGCCAGGTCGGCGGCGGGCGACGACATGGCCCGCCCTCACGACGTGACCCGATCGGCGATGCGCACGATCGGGTAGCGTTCCATCAACTCGGCGAGAATCGCGAGACCGTCGACGCCGGTCGGCACGAACAGGCGCAGCTTCCAGGCGATGATCTCGGAGATGAGGCCCATCGCCTTCAGGCGATCGACCATGCCGTCGGTGAAGCCGTAGAGTTCCACTCGGAACAGGCCCATCACCCTGGCGCGGCGCAGGCTCAGCCCGTCCTGCAGCTCGAGGATGGTTCGACCGTCGAGCACGGCGGTCCAGGCGTCGGCCGGCGCGATGCTCACGCCATCGGCGCTGACGGCCTGCGCCACCCACGCTGGTGAGACCAGCCGGCCAATGACGCGCTCGCCGGCATCGGTCTGCAGGCGGTAGACCCGCGTCGACTCGTCCGGCAGGCGCTTCCAGATCGGCAGCAGGAGGCCCGCCACGACGTGGAGATCGCTCTCGGTGAAGGCCGGAACCTCGGCCAGCTCCTGCT
>CAYRBQ010000312.1:0-5291 GCA_964422305.1 uncultured Reyranella sp.
TTCCTCGGCGAGACGAAATAAGATCTACCAGAACTCGGTGCAAATCTAAAGGCCGTTCACGAGGAGAATCCAGACCAGCGCGTTTTCCTGCGCGGCGACAAGGCGGTCGATTACGGAAAGATGATGGAAGTGATGGGCGTCGTCATCGAGAGCGGCTTCCGCCAGCTCGGCCTGCTCGGTGATCAGGCCCAGGCGCTCGGAAGGGGCATGGGCACGGTTTCTCCAGCCCCGGCCCCTGCGCCCGGCCGGCAGCCTGCCGCGCCACCTGCGCAGCAGGCGCCGACGCCGAGACGCTGATCAACGGAGACGAAGCGAACGATGTTCGAGCGTCACCCCGCCAGCCTGGAGATGCGCACACCGGCGATCGTGTCGGCGATGGTGCACGTCTTCGTGCTGGCGGCGGCGGTGCTCAACCTCGATTTCTTCGGCAGGCCGCCGCCGATGGAACCGGAGCCGGTGATGGTCGAGTTCGAGGCGATCGACAAGAAAGCGGCGGCGCCGACGGTCGGCAACCCGCCGCCGCAGCCGAAGGACGTCCCGATCGCCCAGGAGACGACCAAGGCGCCGCCGCCCAAGTCGGCCGAGCCGCCGCCGGCACCCGTTCCGCCGAAGCCGGAAGTCGCCGAGGTCAAGCCGCCGACGCCGCCCAAGCCCGAGGAGAAGCCCAAGACCGAGGCGGCGAAGCCGGTCGAGGATCTGGTGGCGCTGAAGCCCAAGGAGCCAGAGCCGCCCAAGGTCGAGAAACCGCCCGAGCCGCCCAAACCCGCGCCCGAGGTGAAGAAGCCGGAGCCGCCGAAGCCTGCACCGCCCAAGCCCGCGCCGCCGAAGCAGGACCGTGCCGACCAGGTGCTCGACGATATCCTGAAGAACAAGCAGTCGCCGACCAAGGTGCAGACGCCGGAGCAGCAGCCCAAGCCGGTGCAGCAGGTGACGCGCCAGGCGCCGGCCGCGCCGCAGCTCGCCGCCGTCGTCACGGCGAGCGAGATCGAAGGCGTGCGCCAGAAGATCCGCCCCTGCTGGAACACGCAGGGGGGCTCGCGCGACCAGGGCATGATCATCACGCTGGTCGTCGACATGAACCAGAACGGCACGCCCATCAGCGCCGAGTTCCGCGATCCGGGACGCTACAACAGCGATCCGGTCTATCGGGCCGCCGCCGACGCTGCCCGCCGGGCGATCCTGAACCCGCGCTGCCAGCCCTGGCCGTTGTCACAGGAAAAGTTCAACAGCTGGAAACAAATCACCTTCAACTTTGATCCACGCGACTACTAACGCCCCCTCAGGCTATACAACCATGCCCAAGACAAAGAGGTCCGACATGATGCTTCCTCGACGTTTGACGATGCTGGGCGGTGTCGCGATCGCCGCCGGTGTCACGAGCCCGGCCCGCGCCCAGCTCACGATCGACATGACGAGGCCGACCTTCGAGCCGGTGCCGATCGCCATCGTCGACTTCAAGGGCGACGCCGTCGGCGCGCAGATGGCGGGTGTCATCCGCAACGACCTGCAGAACTCCGGCCTGTTCCGCGTCATCCCGTCGAGCGCCTACATCCAGCAGAATGTCGATGCGAGCACGCCGCCGCGCTTTCCCGACTGGCGCAGCATCGGCGCGGCCGGCCTCGTCGTCGGCCAGGTGACCTCGGCCGGCGGCAACATCAAGGTCGACTTCCGGCTGTGGGATGTCGTTTCGAGCCAGCAGGCGACGGGGCTTTCGTTCAACAGCCAGCCGAGCAACTGGCGGCGGCTCGCCCACATCATCGCCGACGCGATCTACAAGCGCGTGACCGGCGAGGAGGGCTATTTCGACACGCGCATCGCCTACGTCTCGGAAAGCGGGCCGGGCAACGCCCGTGTGAAGCGCATCGCCATCATGGACCAGGATGGCGCCAACAACCGCTACATCACCGACGGGCGCACCATCGCGCTCACGCCGCGCTTCTCGCCGACGCTGCAGGAAATCGTCTACATGGCGTACGGCGAGAACAACACGCCGCCGCGCGTCTACCTGCAGAACGTCGACTCCGGCCGCCGCGAGCTGCTCGGCAACTTCCCGGGCATGAGCTTCGCGCCACGCTTCTCACCGGACGGCACCAAGGTCGTCATGAGCATCTCCGAGAACGGCAGGACCAACATCTACGAGATGGACGTGCGCGGCCGTCAGCTTCGCCGCCTCACCAACTCGCCGGCGATCGACACCTCGCCGTGCTACTCCAACGATGGCACGCAGATCGTCTTCAACTCGGACCGTGGCGGTGCGCAGCAGCTATACGTGATGAGCGCCGGCGGAGGCGGCGAGCGCCGCATCAGCTTCGGCGAGGGGCGGTATGCCACTCCGGTCTGGTCGCCGCGCGGCGACTTCATCGCCTTCACCAAGATCTCGTCCGGAGGCTTCGGCATCGGCGTGATGCGGCCCGACGGCAGCGGCGAGCGCATGCTGGCGAGCGGCTTCCTCGTCGAAGGCCCGACCTGGGCCCCGAACGGGCGTGTTCTCGGCTTCTTCCGCCAGCAGCCCAATTCGGGAGGCCGTGTCGGTTCCGTGACCTTGCATCAGATCGACATCACGGGCCGCTTCGAGCGGCAGATTCCGACGCCGGGCGACGCATCGGACCCGGCCTGGTCGCCCTTGATTCCGCAGTAGCCGAATATATGATCTTTCTTGTCGACCCGTGCGTACCTCGCGCCCGGGTCGATTTTGTCAGGGAGTGGATCGAACCATGCGCATGATCAAGGCTTTGACGGCCATCGCAGCGATGATCTTCATCGCGGCCTGCAGCAACGACCAGCAGGCGGCTGCCCCGGCGACCACGACCGTGACGCCCGGCTCCGTTGCCGACTTCCGCCAGAACGTCGGCGATCGGGTGTTCTTCGACACCGACCAGTCCAACATTCGCGAGGACGGGCGGCAGACGCTGAACCGTCAGGCCGAGTGGCTGAAGAAGTACACCAACTACCAGATCACGATCGAGGGCCACTGCGACGAGCGCGGCACGCGCGAGTACAACCTGGCGCTCGGCGAGCGGCGCGCCAATGCGGCCCGCCAGTATCTCATCGCGCAAGGCATCCCGGCCGCCCGCATCAAGACAGTCAGCTACGGCAAGGAGCGCCCCGATCCGGTCGGTTCCGACGAGGCCGCCTGGGCCCGCAACCGTCGCGCGGTCACCGCCCTGCAGTAGGGGCTGGAGCACGATTTCGGAGACGCCGGTCGCCTGCGACCGGCGTTTTCGTTTTGAGGCAGGGCGGACATGCCTGAAAATGGCCGCGTTTGGTATGAAACTGGCCCTGTCATGAAGATTCTCCCGTCCCGGCTGCTCGTTGCCTTGGCCCTCGTCCTGCCGTTGCCCGTCTCGGCGCAACGTGGGGATTCCGTCTACATCGAGGATCGGCTGAACCAACTTCAGCAGACACTGACGATGATGACCGGCCAGATCGAGCAGCTTCAGCATCGCAACGCGCAGCTCCAGCAGCAGATGGAGAAGATGCAGGCCGACTACGAGTTCCGTATCGAGCAGCTCGAGAAGGGCGGCGGCGGGGCCCGTCCGGGCGGCGCTCCAGCGGCTCGCCCGCCTGCACAGGCGGCGGCGCCGGCGGGCGCGGCTCCTGCGGCGGCGGCCTCAGCCGACCAGCTCTACGACGACGCCTTCAAGAAGCTGCAGGAAGGCGACTATGCCGGCGCGGAGCGCGGCTTCAAGACATTCGTCCAGCGTAATCCGCAGAACAAGCTGGCCGGCAACGCGCAATACTGGCTGGGCGAGACCTACTACGCGCGCCGCGACTACCAGAACGCGATGACGGCCTTCGCCGAAGGGTACAAGAACTACCGAACGAGCCAGAAGGGACCGGACAATCTCCTGAAGCTCGGCATCACGCTCTCCGCCCTCAACCGCAAGCAGGACGCCTGCGCCATGTTCGCCCGCTTCGGTCAGGACTATCCGCGTGCTACGGATCTGCAGAAGCGCCGGATCGACCAGGAGCGGCAGAAGAACGGCTGCGGGTGACCGCCGCCGGACGCCCCGTCGACGGCGCTGCGTTCGAGCGCCTGATGGCGCCGTTCGAGCCTTTCGAGACATGTCCCGACATCGCGGTCGCCGTTTCCGGCGGCCGCGATTCGCTTTGCCTGGCATTGCTGGCCGACGAATGGGTCCGTTACCGCCACGGCAAGCTCGTCGCCCTGATCGTCGATCATGGCCTGCGGCCCGAATCCGCGGGCGAGGCGCGCGCGACGGCGCGGACGATGCAGAGCCATGGCATCGAAAGCGCGATCCTGCGCTGGAGCGGGACCAAGCGTGCGAGTGGCGTGCAGGAAGCGGCACGCGAGGCGCGCTACCGGCTGCTGGAAGAGGCCTGCCGTGAGCGCGGGATCCTTCATCTCCTGGTGGCGCACCACGCCGACGACCAAGCCGAGACGATTGCAATGCGCGCGGCGCACGGCAGCGGGCCGGACGGTCTTGCTGGGATGGCGGCGTTGGTCGAGATGCCCGATGTCCGCCTTGTGCGACCGCTCCTGTCGGTGCGACGCGAGCGGCTGACGGCCACTCTCGTCCAGCGCCGCGTCGCCTGGATCGACGACCCGTCGAACTCGGACCAGCGCTTCGAGCGGGCGCGGCTGCGTCGGCACGGGGTCGCCGTGGCTCGCCCGGACAATGCGCGGGCCGGCGAGGAAGAGCGGCTCGCGCGTGCCGCGCTCGACGTGCTGGAACTGGGCGAGGGCGTCGCGCTGGATCGCGGCCGGTTCGGCCGGCTGCCCGCCGGCCTGCGGCGGCGGCTGCTCAGCCGGGTGGTGCAGGGTGTCGGGGGAGGAGACTATCCGCCACGGCGGGACCGGCTGGAGCGGGCGCTGGACAGGATGGCGGGCCCGGCCGACCGTGGAAAATCGGGCCGCGGAGCCGATTTCACCCTGTCGGGGTGCCAATTCGCCCTCCGGCAGGCCGGCGAAGGCTGTCGGCTGCTGTGGATTGTCCGGCCCGAAAGTGGCAGGAAAGGGAGGCAGCCCCTGATTCCGGCTGCATTTTTCGCTTGCGACCCAGCGGCCGCAACCCATCTTGGGAATTAGCCCTACTTAGCGGAAGCCAAAAGTGAACCCGTTCAATCGTAACGCTGCCCTGTGGATCGTCATCGTTCTGCTGCTCGCGCTGCTCTACAGCGTCTTCCAGGGCGGCGCGACCCGGTCCGTCGGCAACACGATCTCTTATTCCGAGTTCGTGAGAGCGGTCGAGGCACGGCAGATCCAGGACGTCCGCATCCAGGGCAACACGATCAGCGGCACCTTCCGCGAGCCGCGCAACGGCGTCCAG
>CAYRBQ010000313.1:0-5246 GCA_964422305.1 uncultured Reyranella sp.
CCAGACCACCGACTACCAGTACGTGCTGGCGGTCAACCCGAGCGTGCCCGCGAACAACGTCAAGGAACTGATCGCGCTCGCCAAGAAGGAACCGGGAAAGCTCACCTTCTCCTCGTCGGGCGTCGGCGGCAACAACCACCTCGCCGGCGCGCTGTTCGCCGAGGCGGCCGGCATCGACCTCACCCATGCGCCCTACAAGGGCACGGGTCCGGCGCTGATGGACGTGATCTCGGGCGTCATCACCATGAACTTCTCCTCGCTGCCGCCGGCCGTCGGCCAGATCAAGGCCGGCAAGCTCAAGGCGCTGGCCGTCACCGGCGAGAAGCGCGTCAGTTCGCTGCCCGACGTCCCGACGCTCAAGGAACAGGGTGTCGACGTCGCCGTCACCGGCTGGCACGGCCTGTTCGCGCCGCCCAAGACGCCGGACGCCATCCTCGACCGCGTCCACAAGGAGGCGGCGATCGCGATGAAGGACCCCAAGTACACCGGCGCGCTCGCCAAGGACGGGCTCGAGCTGCCGCCCAGCCGCAGCCGCGCCGACTTCACCAAGTTCGTGGTCGACGAGCACGCCTTCTGGGGCAAGAAGCTCAAGGCGCTGAACGTCCAGATGGAGTGATCCCGCCTCCACGACGAAACACGAAGGGCGCCCCGAAAGGTGGCGCCCTTCTTCTTTGTCAGCCAGCGGACCGACTGGCCCATTCTGGGCAACGCATCGCTGGAGCGTGGCGCGTCGGTCGCATATTGCTGGGAGCCTACACTGCAGGTTGTGCGGGTTGGCATGGGTTCGGTAGCGTACAGGCCTTCGTCTTCTCTCTGCCTCGCGGCCTTCGTGGCGGCCTCGATCGTCCCGGTCGGATCGACGGTCCACGCCCAGAGCTGGAACATGTACCAGGGCGGCACGAGCTTCGAGCTGGCTTACACGAACGGCGCGCTGAACACGGTGACGGGCGGCGTGCCCGGCAACAATGCCGCCCTGATCGACGTCACCATCGCGGGCCAGCGGATCAACGGGATGACGATCGATACCGGCTCGACCGGCATCGCGATCTCGGCCGCCCTGCTGCCGTCCCTCGCCGGCTTCACGCCGCTCGGGCCGGGCACCATCAACTACGACAGCAGCGGCGCGTCACCGTCCGGGCAGTTCTACGAGCTGCCCGTGACCTTCCTGAACGGCGCCGGCGGCTCGAACACCGCGGGCAGCACGACCGTCAAGGTCCTGGTCGTCACCAACGACAACACCACCCGGTACTTCGGCATCGGCAACAACCGGAACAACGTCTACAGCGGCACGATCAACCCGTCGCTCACCTTCGCGCAGAACGTGGCGCAGGGGAATCTCACCCAGGTTTCGGCGGTGGGCATGAACCCGCTGCTCAACGTCTCGGTGAACGGCACGCCGCTGGCGCACCAGGGTTATGTCGTCATGAACGACCGCATCGTCGTCGGCCTGACCGCGGCCAACAACGGCTACTCGTTCGTCCAGCTCACGCCCGACGCGGCGAACGGGGCCAACATGTGGAACGGCATTCCGGTCTCGCTCACGGTGGGCAGCGGAGCCGCCGGCACGGGAACGATCCTCCACGACACCGGCATCGACTATGCCTTCCTCCATCCGTTCGGCCAGAACAACGAAACCGTCAGCGTCGCCCTGCCGGGCGCTTCGCCGACGGGCGCCTTCTACAGTTTCGTCATCGAGCGCTCGAACCTGCAGTGCTCCACCATGCCCAGCAACTCCATGACGCCCTGCTACGTCGCAGGCTCCACCTCGACCACGCCGTTCCTCAATACCGGCCGGCAATTCTTCGCCGGGCTCAACTATCTGTTCGATCCGGTGAACGGCTTCGCGGGCTACGGACTCTCGGATTCCGGCCTGACCACCACCGCGACGCTCAATCCGATGCTGGCGCTGACCGGCACCCTGGCCCTCTCGAACGGCTTCAGCACCGACTTCGACACCTACCTGATGGGCAACACGACGCTCAGCCAGACGGGCACCGGCACCTTCTCGGGTGTCATCTCGGGGTCCGCCGGGCTCACCATCTCGGGCGGCACGATCAACCTGCTGGGCAGCAACACCTTCACCGGCGGTATGACCATCGCCTCGGGCGGCACGCTGCGGGCGGGCGCCGACGCCGCGATGGGCGCCGCGTCGGGCGGCCTCACCTTCACAGGCGGCACGCTGCAGGCGACCTCGGCCTTCACCATCGCGCGCGCCGTCACGATGGGTGCGGGCGGCGGCACCTTCGACACCAACGGCAACAACCTCCTCGTCAGCTCGGCCATCACAGGCAGCGGCGGCCTCACCAAGGCCGGCGCCGGCATCCTCACCGTCTCCGGCGCCAACAGCTATCTGGGCGGCACCATCATCAATGCCGGCACGCTGCGGCTCGCCACGGGCGCGTCGCTGCCGACCACCGGCGCTCTGACCGTCAACGGCGGCACGCTCGACTTCAACGGCAACAACGTCACCATCGGCTCGCTGGCCGGCGCGGGCGGCACCATCTCGCTCGGCGCCAGCACGCTCACCGTCGCGGAGTCGGGCAGCACCACCTATGCCGGCACCATCACCGGCACGGGCGGGCTCACCAAGTCGGGCACTGGCCTGCTGAACCTCACGGGAACCAACACCTATACCGGGCCGACCAGCGTCACCGGCGGCCGGCTCGCGGTGAACGGCAGCATCACCAGCGATGTGACCGTGGGCAGCGGCGGCAACCTCGGCGGCAGCGGCACGATCAACGGCGTGTTGATCAACAGCGGCACGCTCGCGCCCGGCAATTCCATCGGCACCGTCACGGTGAACGGCTCCTACACGCAAAGCGCCGGCGGCACCTATCAGGTCGAGACCAACGCCACGGGCCAGGCCGATCGTACTAACGTCACCGGCGCGCCCGGGACGGCCACCCTCAACGGCGGCACCGTGCAGGTGCTGGCCGATCCCGGCGTCTATGCGCCGAGCACGACCTACACGATCCTGAACGCCACGGGCGGCGTCACCGGCACCTACGCCGGCACCACCAGCAACTACCCCTTCCTCCAGGCGTCGCTCGCCTACGATCCCAACAACGTCTACCTGACGCTGCGGCCCGGCGGCTTCGCGGCCGGTTCGGCGACCGGCAACCAGGCGGCGGTGGGCGCCGTCCTCGACCGCAGCGTCGCCGGATCGACCGGCGACTTCGCGACGGTGATCGGCACGATGTCCACCCTGACGCTCACGCAGGGCCAGGCCGCGATGAATGCGATCAGCGGCCAGAACTATTCGGGCTTCTCGAGTGCCAATGTCGGCGGCGGCCTCGCCTTCATGAACGCCGTCGGACGCCAGCTCGACGCCGCCCGCGGCGGCGATCCCGGCAAGGGCACGCGCACGGCGCTGGCCGAAGCGTGCGGCGGCGAGGAAGGCGCGTGCGGGACGAGCCCGTGGAGCCTGTGGGCGACCGGCCTCGCCGGCTTCGGCAGCATCGCGGGCAACGCCAACGCCGGCACGGTGACCTACAACCTGGGCGGCGTCGCCTCGGGCATCGACTACCGCGTGATGCCGAGCCTGCTGCTGGGCGGCGGCGTCGGCTTCTCGAGCGGCAGCCAGTGGGCCGACGGCTTCAGCGGCCGCGGCACGACCGACAGCTACCAGGCCTCGCTCTACGCCTCGTTCACCCAGGGCGGCCTGTGGTTCGACGGGCTGGCCGGTTACGCCTGGAACGACAACCGCATGACGCGGCAGATCGCCATTCCTGGACTGTCGCCGCGCACGGCCAACGGTGCGACCGGCGCCAACCAGCTCTTCGGCCAGGTCGAGGCCGGCTACCGCTTCGGCCTCTTCTCGCCGGCCAACGCTGCCATCGCGCCCTTCGCGCGGCTGCAGGGCACGACGGTGCTGCAGAACGGCTTCATCGAGAGCGGCGCGCAATCGCTCAGCCTGACGGTCGCGTCGCAGACCACGAGCTCGCTGCGCTCGACGCTCGGCGCCGAGGCGACCGCGCAGTTCGCCACCGGGGCCACGAGCCGCCTCGGCCTGCTGTTCCGCCTGGGCTGGATCCACGAGTACGCCAACACCGACCGGCCGGTCACGGCGGCGTTCGCCGGCGCGCCTGGCAGCAGCTTCACCGTGCTGGGCGCCGCGCCGGCGCGCGACATGGCGGCACTCTCGTTCGCCGCCAACACCGCCGTCGCCGAAGCGACGTCCCTCTTCCTCCGCTACGACGGCGAGGTCGGCGGCGGCAGCGACGCGCACGCCTTCACGGCCGGCCTGCGCATGACCTGGTGAGCGGGCGACCGCTCACGCCTTGGGCCGCTGCGGCACCATGCAGAAGCCTTGCGCCTCGATGCCCAGCGGCGGATTGAACTTGGAGCGGAAGTTCTCCATCGCGATCGCCGCCGTCAGCTCGACGATCTGCGCGTCGGTGTAGTGCTTCTTGAGCTGGTCGACGAGCGCATCGTCGACCCTCTGGTCCGTGTAGGTGATGCGCTCGGCATATTCGAGCGCCAGCCGCTCGGCCTCACTGAAGAGCTTGCTGTCGCGCCACGCCGTGACCTCAGCCAGCTTCTCCATCCCGCCGTCCGTCGTTTCCAGCACACGGCTGGAATTGATATCAATTCAAAACGGACAGCCGTTGATGGTGGCGACGCGCACGTAAAGCAGCGCCGGCAGGCCCTTGGGCAGAAGTCCCGATTGCTCGATCGACTGGCCGAGCTGCCCTGCGGCCCTGAGGATCGGCGGGCAGTGCGCCATCACCTTGGTCGGGTTCAGGAGCCCGCCGAACATCTCGCGCTGGCGGTCGAAGACCGCCTTCAGGATCGGATCGCCGCCGTCTTCCTCGATTTCACTGACACGAGGCATTGCCACTCCTGTCGTTGGCAGGTGGAGGGGCGCGGACCTTAACGCCCCGCTCCGCTCATGCGTGACGGATTTCTTCTCATGGCGTTGCAAGCATTGCTGTCAGCCATGCGTCGGCCGGGCCGAGCCCTGCATTCGCGGAGTCACAGGTTCAGCAGGTTTATGGTAGGTTTGACGTCAAGCTGGGCACGGTCCTGACCGCGCCCGAACCACCACGACGGCGGACCCAACCGACCGCACGAGTCTCCTGACCCTTCAGGGCTGGAGATGTCCCCGGAGCGGGCTCCGCTCCCTGATCGAATGAAAGCAAACCGACCGGCGATCCCCACCCATGGGCATACGTCGGCTCGACGTGTGGACTGCGACAACTGCTACAAAACGGTACGTCGCGGTGTAGCACCCGAAAATCAAAAAG